>CAZDPO010000009.1:0-23193 GCA_964507595.1 Candidatus Woesearchaeota archaeon | reverse complement strand
ATCCTGCTTTTTCTAAAACATCTAAAAAAGTTTTTCCTGAAACAGAATAATCATGTGAACCTGCAATAATAAAGCAGGGTATTCTTGCTTCTTTTAATTTTTTGAATTCTGCAAATGTTTCTTTTAAAATCTCTATTGAAGGATAAGCTGTATCAAATAAATCTCCTGCTATTAAAACAAATTCAACTTTCTTGTCAATACATGCTTGCATTGCCATTTGAAAAGATTGAAAGTTCAACTGTTGAAGGGGTTGCTGTTTCCATCCCCCTAAATGCACATCTGCTAAGTGGGCAAATTTCACCATTTTTATTTTGTTTTACTAGTAAAATAAGAATTTTATTGTAGTATTTAAGAATAATTGTGCTGGATTAATAAACATTACTACTCTCAAAAACCTTTATAATTGTCTTTTGTTTGATATTTAAAAGGTGAAAAATAATGAGGCAAAATATTCTTGTTGGCGGACCTGCTGGAACAGGACCAAATTTTCTAACAAATTTAGTTGGAGAAATGTTAGTTAAAAAAGGATTTTATGTTTTTTATTCTAGAGATTATCAATCTTTAATACGTGGAGGACATAATTTCAATGTTTTAACATATTCAGATAAACCTGTTTATAGTAATGATGGGAAACTGGATATTATTGTTGCTCTTGACAAAAACACTATTGAATTACATAAAAATAATCTAAAAAAAGATGGAATTATTTTAGATGGGAATTATTCAAATGCATATTTTGCAGGAGCTTTGTTAAAGCAAATTGGTTTTGATATAAAAGAAATTAAAAAGAAATTTAAAGAATTTAAAAGATTTGAAGATAATCTTAAAGAAGCTAAAAAAGGATATAAAGAATCTAAATTAAAATTAAAATTATTAAAAAATAATAAGAAAAACCTTGAATTTTTAAATGGGAATCAAGGAATTGTAGAAGGTGCTGTTAAATCTAAATTAGATATATATTATGCATATCCAATGACTCCTGCGACACCTGTTTTAGGAGAATTGGCAAATAGATCAAAAATTGGGAAATTTAAAGTTATTGAATTAGAAAATGAAATTGCAATAATAAATGCTGGAGTAGGTTCATCTATAACAGGTGCAAAAGTAATGATTGGAACATCTGGAGGAGGATTTGATTTAATGACAGAAGGTTTAAGTTTAATAGGTATGGCAGAAATACCTTTAGTAATATATTTATCTCAAAGACCTGGACCTGCAACAGGAGTTGCCACCTATACTGGCCAAGGGGATTTGAATATTGCAAGACATGGGGGACATGGGGAGTTTAATAGGATTGTATTGGCTCCAGGAGATCCTATTGAAGCTCAAGAACTAACAAATCAATGCTTTTACTTTTCTCAAAAATTTAAAATACCTGCAATTTTAATTGGAGATAAACATTTGGCTGAGAGTTTTTACAGCTCAGAAAACAAGCCAAAAATAATTACTACTCCAAGTTTAACAAAACTTAAAAGATATAATAGTTATGAACAAGATTCTGAAGGGTCTTCTACAGAAGATGCAGAATTAATAAATAAAAATATTAAGGAAAGATTAGAAGTTGGAAAATCAATTAAAAAAGAATCTAAAAAATTCTCTCAATACAATTTATCTGGTAAAAAAAATTCAAAAAACCTTATTGTATCTTGGGGATCAACAAAAGGTGCAATTTTAGATGCTATCAAAGATTTGAATTGTGAATTTCTACAGATAAAATATATTGAACCTTTTCCAGATATTGAAAGTTTAATTAAAAATAAAAAATTAATAATTATAGAAAATAATGCAACTTCTCAATTAAGTGATTTAATTAAAGAAAAAACAGGAATAAGAATAGAAGATAAAAACAAAATTCTTCGTTATGATGGAAGACCTTTTTTATGTGATGAATTAAATATTGAGATTAAAAAGAGATTAAAATGAAACTCCACACTAAAAAACAAATAAAATGGCTTTGTTTGACATTTATATTAAATGTAATTGGATTAATAATATTCAAATATATTCCAATGTGGATTTGGGGAAACGATATTTTATTTGATGCTTCCTCTCATATTGCTTGGACAGGATTTGGACTTTATTTTTTATGGTTTTTTGTAGATCAAAATAAAAATTGGAGAATCCCTTATTTTATTTTATCTGGAGTTGTTTTAGTTTTTATGGGAATACAAAGAGTTATTGCTCATCAACATAATGAAGTTGGAGTTTTATTGGGTGTTTTAGTTATTGGAATGGCAATTATAATTCCACGATTTAAAGAATTCACAAAGAGGTTGAAATTTTAAATGAATATAAGAAAAGCTACAAAAAAAGATTTCAAAGGGATAGGTAAGATAATTAAAGAAGAATTTTCTAAACCCCCCTACAAAGAAAAATGGACTTATGACGAATTAGATAAAACTCTTAAAGGTTATTTTAAGATAGGTTATGCATATGTAGCAATAATAGATAAAGAAATTGTTGGAGCAATAATTATTAGAGAAGAGTTTTATGTTGGAGGACGATATATTATTATTGAAGAATTGGTGGTTTCTAGTAAATTTCAAGGAAAAGGTATTGGTAAGAAACTTGTTGAAAAAGTAGAATCAATAACAAAAATAAAAAAAATCCATACAATTTATTTAAGTGCCCATAGAAAATCTAAGGCATTTAAGTTTTACAACAAACTAGGGTATAAAGAAAGTAAACAAATGGCAATAATGGGGAAAAAAATAAAATGACAAACACAAACATATCAACAAAAACCCGTCCAACATGGTGTCCTGGATGTTATAATTTTCAAATACTTGCTGGATTTAAGAAATTTATAGAAAGTGAAATTGCAAAAGGAAAGAAAAAAGATGATTTTGCAATTGTGGCAGGAATAGGTTGTCATGCGAAAATATTTGATTATATTAATTTAAATGGATTAAATAGTTTACATGGAAGAGTTTTGCCAACATGTCTTGGAATTAAAGTTGCAAAACCAAAACTTGAAGTTTTTGGATTTTCCGGAGATGGAGATGCATATTCTGAAGGTATCAGTCACCTTATACATGCTGCAAGATATAATTCTAATTTTACTTATCTTGTGCACAATAATCAAGTATTTGCATTAACTGTTGGACAACCTACTCCAACAACTGAAAAAGGTTTTATTGATAAAACAACACCTCAAGGAGTTAAAACTCCTCCATTAAATCCAATAAAACTAATGTTAGCTACAGGATGTGGATTTGTTGCAAGAATTTTTGCAGATGTAAAACAAATTGAAAATATTTTAAATGAAGCTAAAAAACATAAAGGTTTCAAATTTATAGAAGTTATTCAACCTTGTTTAATTTTTCATGCAGATAAAAATTACAAAGAACATTTTTATAATCTAAGTAATCACAACACTTCAAGTTTTGAAGATGCTATGAAAAAAGCAGAAGAATGGGATTATGATGGAATTCAAAAAGATACAAAAATACCTTTAGGAATCTTCTATCAAAAGAAAATGTCTGTTTTCGAAGAGGGGTGTTGAATTTTAAAAAATTTAAGAAAGAATTAATCTAATGCAGAGACCAAACCATATTTTCTTCGGTTTAAAATCGCTTTAGGAAGATCATTTTTCCTTGCAAGATCATAAATTGGTTTTTTCCTATTTTTATGATTAATTAATTCTCCAGTATTAAATATATTGGCACTTTCCATTACTTCTTTAGAACCATAAGGCAATATCACTTCAATATTAAAATTAGTACTTATCTTATCTAATATTGAAAGATGGTCTGGTATTAGCCTAGACATAAAATATTCAAAGGCTTCTTTTCTTGTTTTAAACTTTTTTGGATCTGTGTGTGAATAATACCCCCCCATCAATTCATCAATACAATCGCCACAAACAATTTTATTAGTTTTTAGGGAAATTGCCTTCATTAACATATAATAATTAGATGGAAAATGTTGGGTTATTTTTAAGATCTCATTGGAATTCTTAAGGTCATCTTTAGAAATATTCATAATTTCTAGATTGTGGCTAAGGTTTGGATAATTTTTTTTAAGACTAGTTACTAATCTTTCAGAATACTCAACATCTGGATGGTCTTTTCTTGAACCAATTGTATGCACAACTATTGGAATTCTTGAATCAGCATACTTTAGAAATTTAACTAAAATTAAAGAAGAATCTACTCCTCCAGAAAGTGCTAAATGAATGTCTGATTTGTTTTCTAAAATGGATTTTATTGAATTGTCAATTGCACACTCCAAAAACCCAATTTTCTGATTGTAGTCTAAATCTGTATTCATCCCAAACCGATAGTTTTCTATTCTCTTAAATAACCCCTGTTTTCCT
Organism: Candidatus Woesearchaeota archaeon; assembly: GCA_964507595.1. Classification (GTDB taxonomy): domain Archaea; phylum Nanobdellota; class Nanobdellia; order Pacearchaeales; family GW2011-AR1; genus EX4484-71. The sequence goes on along the minus strand of CAZDPO010000009.1, from coordinate 18,875 downwards.
TTAATCATTTTTATGAACCTCCACGGTTATCCCACCCTCTATGTGCCATCCTCCTTCTGGACATTGTTCGATAAACTCTATTAAAATTTCTTTATTTCTAGAATCATGTCCAATAGCTTCGCTTTTATCAATATTATGTTTATTGCAATTACAATGTTTTATATTATAGTTAACTTTCACATTTATTTTAGAATGATTTCCTCCACAATGATGCACGATATGACAATTATTTAAATGGTGTATGTGGTGAAATAACGTAAGAACATCAACTTTGTTATCAATTTTATCTAATTTAACAATTGTTGGATTTTCGTAATTAACCTTTTCTTCGTCCGATCCCACATAATTTTTACTAACTTCTACATTTGGGAATTTTATATCTAATTGTCTTGAATCAACAAAACTATTATTTAATTTCTCCATACCAAATGCCTATTAGAAAGATATTTAAATTATAGTTGTCATGTAACATAACTACAATGTTAGAGAGATTTGGATTAACAACAACAGAAGAAAAAGTTTATTTGATCTTGCTTAAATTAGGTTCTTCGTCCGCAACAGAGATAATAACTAAATCCCAACTACATAGAACTACGGCCTATGATGTTTTGAATAGATTAATTGGAAAAGGAATTGTTGGTTTTGTTATTAAAAATAAAATTAAATATTATTCTTCTGTGAATCCCTCGAAATTTTTGAATATTGCTCTAGAAGAAAAAAAAGAAGCGGAGAAGAAAGAAAAGTTAGCAAAAGACGTTATAAAAAAAATAAATTTAATTGGAGAAGAAGCTAAAACAAAACTAATTGCACAAATTTTTGTGGGGTCCAAAGGCGAAAAAACAATTATGGAAGATATTCTTAAAGAAGGAAAAGATTTTATGGAATTTGGAAGTGAAGGAAAATTTGAAGAATCTTTACCAGAATATACCAAACAATGGGCCTCTAAACGTGTTAAAAAAAATATTAAAGCAAAAATTATTGCCACAAGAGGATCTTCTGTTCCAATTTGGAGAATGAATGAAATTAAATTTGTTTCAAAAGAATATCAATCTCCAGCTGCAACAATTATTTATGGTGATAAGGTGGCTATTTTTATTGAAGAAGAACCAATTACAATAATTTTGATAGAGAGTAAGAAGTTAGCTAAAAGTTATAAAAACTATTTTAATATTCTCTGGAAAGTCGCGAAAAAATAATTCCCATTTACCCCAATTCCCAAACAAATAATTCCTCAAAAAATAATTTCTTTTTTGCAACAATCTTTTTCTTATAATTCAACCAATTGATTTCCTTTGTTAAACTACTTGTTAATAAAAATATCTTTCCGCATTTATTTAGATAGTTTTTTGATTGATGTAAAAATTGATTGATTATTTCTGAACCACTCTTCCCGCCAGTTGTTACTAATTTAGATTCTTTATCTTCTTTATTGAATTTGTCGTCTGGCAGATAAGGTGGATTAAAAATTATAATATCAAACTTTCCATTTAATTTAGAAAATAAATTTGATGCTATTATCTTCACTTTTGGAAATCTATTATTAATATATTTAATAACCTCTAAGTTTATGTCTGTGGCAGTAATATTTTGAGGATTTATTTTTAAATCTAATAAAGTTTTAATTAATATTCCAGAACCACAACCTATTTCTAAAAATTCCAAGGATTTATCTTTAGATTTAATTTGCTTTTTTAATGTTCCTTGCATTAAATAAGAATCTTCTGCAGGTCCATATATTAAAGACATTTTATTATCCAAACAGATTATTAAAGAAATTTACTAATTCTTCTTTAAATAAAAAGACTGCCCCCAAAATCACCACCAACAAAACTAATAATAAAACAAGTATAATTGTTATTGGTTCAAAAAGAGGTTTTTTTATTTTAGGTTTTGTTTTATCCTCATAACTTGAGACAACTTGTTTGAAATTATCTTTTTGTTTTTTTTCTTTTTCAACAGGCTTGCTAACCACAGTTTTAATAAGATTTTTCCCTAAAACTTGTTTGCTTGCCTCTTTTCTTTTCTGAGCAAGCTCTAGCTCTTTTTGTTTACCTTTGTCTAATTTTTCTCCTTTTTCATCTTTAGTCTTAGCATTATCTGTTATACCTTTAATTCCAGATACATCCATTGGAGAACCATTTGATTCTCTTTCTCTTTTTTCAAGAATATATTGTCTTGCAGCATCTTCAATTTCTTTTTTTGCATAACCTGCATTATAAAAAGACATCATAGCTAATTTAAGATCTTCTCCTCTTTCAATTGCAGCTTTAATACCCCCAAGAATATCATCATTAAAAGAATATCTTGTATCTTCTGTTTCCACCATCTTAATCAAAGGAAATTATTATTTAAAAACATTTTATTTGGGTCTAAACCTTTAGAACACTTCCATTAGAAGCAAGATGAGATGTTTTTCCTAAAGAATATCCAAATTCTTTTGCAACCTCAATTAAAGGTTTTTCTTGCTCAACTGTTCCGTGAGCCGGTATAATATGTTCTGGTTTAACTAATCTCAATAATTTCTTTTTACTTTCTTTACTTCCATGTCCATGAACATGAACATTTTTCTGAAGAACAACTCCAATTTCTTCTAACTTTTTATCTAACATTTGTCTAGCTAAAATATTCACTTCTGTTGGAATAACACTTGTTGAAAAGATTAAATTATCTCCAGGTTTAAAATGAAAAGGTGTTTGTGCTCTAGAAATTCTATCTAAAATTGAGTTCTTTTCTCCTTGATGCCCTGTGCAAACAATAACATATTTATTACGATCGTTATTTAATCTATTTAAAAAAGAATTTACTTGTTTTCTATATTTTAAGAGCTTGATTTTATTTCTAAAAGGGCATTTTCCTACCTTATTAGCACACTCAACATATCTAGCAAGACTCCTACCTAAGAATATAACTTCTCGTTTAGTTTTTAATGCTAAATTAACAATATTATTTAATCTTTCAATATGTGAAGAAAAAGTAGTTATGAAAAACGCTGAATTTTTATCTTTTATTTTTGCAAAAGCTTGTTGCAGCATATTTTTTGCATCTGTTTCTGTTCCATTTGAATCATCTTTAGAAGAATATAAAGTATTTATTATTGCTACTTTCACACCTTTCTCTCCAATTTGTTTTAATCTCTCATAATTTGTTGGAGGCCCAAATGTTGGAGCATCATCAAATTTATAATCAAGTGCATAAAAGAATATTCCCTCTGGAGTATGAAGAACAACAAAAGAACAATCTATTGTGGAGTGTGTAACATGCACAAATTCCACATTTATACTTTGATTTGATCTTTTTATTTTATAAGGAGTACTTTGTTCTACTATCTTTAAGGGATTTGTAACATTTATTTTAGAATCACTCTTCAAAGCTTTGAAAACTTCCATTGTAAAAGGTGTCCCATAAACAGGTATTCCAGGATACCTATGTATAAGATATTGAAGTCCCCCAACATGATCTAAATGAGCATGACTTAGAAAAATGGCTTTTACATCTTTTCTCCATCCTAATTTATCTAAAATTCTGTCATCTGGAATAGCTCCAACTCTTCTTAAACCTCTAAGATTATATTCTTCTTCAGGTTCTTCTTGAAGTTCAATTACACCTGGAAGATAGAAACCACAATCAAAGATATAAACTTCATCTTTAATCTTAACAGCAGTCATATTTTTCCCTACTTCTTCAAATCCACCAATAGCACATATTTCCATTTTACTTTCTTTTTACGTTTCAGAAAAGAAACTGGGGTTTAAAAACTATTCTTTAAAACCAACACATAAATGTTTATAAAAAATGCATTAGGTTATTGGATATGAACTTTAAAAATAAAATCTTAAAATACCTATTAATTGCAAGTATGATATTAACTCCAATAACTAGTAAAACTATTGGAGAAACCAAATTAGGTGATGAAAAATATGCAAAAACAGAATATAAAGATTTGCAAATGCCTAAAGAAGATGAAAAATCTACTTTTTATTTCAATGCTTTTGATATTGGATTAGGTGCAATTAATAAAGCTAAAAAGAAAAAGAGACTTTATTTAGAAAAAATAGTTTCCCCAAAAGATAGTTTAGATCAAAAAGATTCCTTTATAGAATATGAAAATGAATTAAAAGAAGTTCCTGCAAATACTAAACCCCCTATTTATAAAAAACTCCACAGAGATACTTGCATTTTAATCTCAAAGTGGAAAGAAAAAATGGATAAACTTTTAGCAAAAGATGATAGCATATTTAATCAATATCCAATGCCAGATAAAATTAATGAAAAAGAAAACAAATTAGAAGATATTTCCATGTTTCCACAAGATGTATTTGAAATTTGGAGAGAGAAAAAACAAGACCCAAGATGGAAAAACTGGAATAAAAAATATTATATTTTATCCAAAAGCACAAACACGTTATTTGTATTTGATCATTTCCATAACCTAATTGGTCAATCTCCGATTTTAAGGGGAAAAGATGTAGGTGATGTCTTTGATGGGAAAAAATCTATAACTCCTTCTGGAAAAGGAACCATATTTTATGCTGAAAAAGAACTAGATATCTATGGAAGTTTTACAACACCTTTCTACAGAATAAAATATTCAAATCTTCAAGATAGCTTAACTGGATTTGGCCTCCACGGAATACCTATTCTGGAGTATAAGGAAAGAATTAAGAAATTAAAATCTCCAACTCCCGAAGATAATTTTGCTACAAAAGGGTGTATTAATTGCAATAGAAAATGGTTATTAAAACACGAGCCTATTCCTGGAGATAGTATATTTGTATCTAATGAACCCACCAACATAGACATTGGGGAGATTTTGAAGATCCCAGAAATGAAAAATATATATATGCAATTTGCTTTAGATCAATATGAAACCTCTAAAGCCAAGTATGAAAGAAAAGAAAAGATATCTTTTGCTTATGGGCAATAATCTTGAGAAAGAAATTATGGCTTCAATTAAAGAATTTATTGGAACCCTGGGTATTGCTAAAGCTTCTCCCAAATTTATAGAAATAAAAAAAGAATTTGCAATCTTGTGTATAAATAGAAAATCTCTTGATTATGTTAAAGCTAGTTTTGCTATGTGGCCTGAGAAAATAAATGTTGAACGTGTGAGTGGAACTTTGAAGGGATTGAAAAAGAAAAGATAAATAAGATTTATAAAAATAATAAAAAAAATATGGGAAAACAAACATTAGAAAAACCAGCATGGTATCTTGAAGCAATGAATGGACTTGAAAATGCTTCAAAAGAAGATTTTGAGATACATTTAGATGAAATAAATAAAAAACAAGCAGAATGTGCTGCTAGGGGGCATCCTGGAGAAGAAAGATTAATGGGAGAACAAGGAATAAGAATGAGTTGTTATTGTGTAATGTGTGGATCTCTTTATGATCGACCATATACTCCTAAAGAAAGAAAAGAATGGGAAAAATTAATCCATACCCCATTTAATATTTAAAAAAATTCACCCAAAAATTTATAAATGTCTGCTTTTTCTAGATTTAGTATAGTGAGGAAAAAAGAATTAAATGATTATCTGATTCTCACCGAAAAAGTGAAAAAATAAAAAATGGACATACCTACAGATATACAACATCAACAAATGGGTTATGACAGAACTGCTACAATGTTCTCTCCAGAGGGAACTATCTTACAAGTTGAATATGCAGAAAAAACAGTTAGATTGGGAAGCTCTAGTATTGGAATGGTTTGCTCAGATGGGGTATTTATTTTAGCAGATAAGAGAACAGAAGATAGGTTAGTTGTATCTAGTTCTGCAAATAAAATACATGAAATTGATTCACATATAATTGCAAGTATTGCAGGAATTGTTTCAGATGCAAGAGTTTTAATTGATAAAGCCCAAGTTATTGCGCAACAACAAAGAGTTACATATGATTCTCCTGTTGAAACAGAATTAATAATTAAAGAATTATCTAATATAAAACAGCAATTTACACAATATGGTGGAGCAAGACCTTTTGGAGTATCTTTAATGGTTGCTGGAAAAAGCGATAAAGATGTTCAACTTTATTCAAGTGATGTTACTGGAAATTACTTAGGATATTATGCGCATGCAATTGGAGAAAATGATAGTAAAATTAATGAAAAATTAAGAGAAGAATATAAAAAAGATTTAACAGTTAAAAAAGGATTGAAACTTGCATTAGATATTTTTAAAGAAATGCAAGGAGATAAATTTAAAATAAGCAAATTCGAAGCAGTTTTTCTTATGAAAAATGAAAATAAATTGGCAAGGGTTGAAAGCTCTGAAATTGAAAATTTAAAATGACTACGAAACATTATAATATCTCTTTAAATCAAAACAGATTAAATGACTGTTATAGAAAATTTATTTTTATTGATTACAAAATTTATATACAAAAGATGGGGGATCATTATTTGTTTGACTTTCAAGATGTAGCAATGATATTAGATCCTACTTTAACAAATGAAGAACAACTTAAGAGAAAAAGTAAACATGGGGTTAATAATTTTGACTTAATAGGGGCAGAAAATAATATTAAAAAAGTTGTTAAGGACATAAAATCAAAAGGATTTACGCTGGAGGAAATTGTAAATAATTTAAAATGACTAATACAACAGCAAGAATAAGAAAAAACCATTTAGATTTTGAGATAATTGTTGATTTAGATGATGCTTTAAAATTTAAAAAAGGTGAAACAGATTTTCTAAATATTGAAGGAGATACAATATTTTCAGATGCTAAAAAAGGTCTTAGGGTCTCGAATAATGATTTAGAAATAGCATTTAATACAACCGATTCTGTGGAAGTTGGAAAAATAATTGTTAAACAAGGAGATATTTTAACAGACCAAGCCCACAGAGATGAAGAAAAAGATAAAAGAATAAAACAAGTTGTTGATTTTTTAGCAACTAATTCAATGGATCCACAATCTGGAAGACCACATTCAATAGAAAGAATAAAATCTGCTTTAGAACAAGCACACGTAAATATTAAAAATACTCCAATAGAAAATCAAATAAATGAAATTTTAGATCAAATAGGGAAGATAATTCCCATTAAAATAGAAACTAAAAAAGTTAAAATCACTGTCCCTGCTATTCACACAGGCAAGGCATATGGTATAGTAAACACTTATAAAGACAAAGAAACTTGGCTTAACAATGGAGATTTAGAAGTTACGGTAAACGTCCCTGCTGGGATTATTATTGACTTCTATGACAAATTAAATGCTGTTACGCATGGAAGTGCATTGACAGAAGAAATCCAAAATGAAAGTTAAATCAAAACAATTTTTCGCAAAATTGTTTAAAGAGATAAAAGAAGAATAAAATGGAAAGAAAAGCAATTATACCTGGAGAAATTATCGTCGAAGGAGACGATTATCTACCTGGGGAAGGAACAGAAAAAAGAGACAATAAAATATATTCATTAAAATATGGTTTAGCAGAAGAATCTAATAAATTAATCCGTGTTATTCCTTTATCTGGAGTTTATGAACCAAGAAGAGGAAATGTTATAATTGGAAAAGTTGAAATGTTAACACATAATGGATGGGTAATTAATATTGGTGCACCTGAAAATGCTTTTTTACCTTTAACAGAAGTTCCAAGATATGTTAATAAAGATGAATTAGAAGAAGTTATGGCAATTGATGATATGGTTGTTATAAAAATATTTTCTATAAATAAAAGAGGGGTAGATGTTACAATAAAATCTCGTGGATTAGGAAGAATAGATGAAGGATTAATCTTTGAAATCAATTCAAATAAAGTTCCAAGAGTTATTGGAAAAGAAGGAAGCATGATTAAATTAATAAAAGATAAAACAAATACAAATATTACTGTTGGGCAAAATGGAAAAATCTTAGTTAAAGGTGAAAAAATAGAAGATGAATTACTTGCTAAAAGAGCAATTGAACACATAGTAGACAAATCTTTTATATCTGGTTTAACAGAAGAAGTTACAAAATGGTTTGGGGAGAATAAAAAATGAGTATAAAATATGAAGAAAGATTAATATCAAAAAAAGATGCAACCCAATTTAGGACACTTAAAAGTTTTTCAGAAAAATATGACGACCAAAGAGTTTTTGAAGGAGAAATTATAGAGGTGTATAAGATTAATAATGTAAATGTAATTTTAAATATCAGTTTATATCCCATAATTGGAAATAAAAAAGGCAATTTAATAATCTTTAATGGGATATTAGAAAGAGAAATTATGGCAACAATGGAAGAATTAAATAATAAAGGATTTAATTTGGAAAGAATCTAAAGAAAAAATGACAACAAAAGAATACAAAAGAACAGATGGAAGAAAAAATGATGAATTAAGACCTATTAGTGCAAAGGTTGGAGTAGTTGCAAATGCAGATGGAAGTGCAATTTATCAATCAGGAAAAACAATTGCAATTGCTGCGGTTTATGGTCCAAGAAAAATGCATCCTCAACATCAACAAGATCCATCAAAAGGAAAATTAAGATGCACATATAATATGATGAGTTTTTCTGTTGAAGATAGAATAAGGCCTGGAATAAGTAGAAGAAGTACTGAAATTAGTAAAATAACTGAATGGGCTTTAGAACCTGTTTTAATGTTAGAAGATTTTCCAAATACTGTTGTAGATGTTTTCATACATATAATTCAAGCAGATGCAGGTACAAGATGTGCTGGAATTAATGCAGCTGCAATGGCATTAGCTCATGCAGGAATACCTATGAGAAATATTGTGACAAGTTTATCTGCAGGAAAAATAGATAAAACACTTATTTTAGATTTAGACAAATATGAAGATTCTGAATTTAAAGAAGGTGAAGGTTCAACAGATATTCCAATTACAATGACTCCTGACGGTAAAATAACTCATCTTCAATTAGATGGAAAAATAAGTCCAACACAATTAAAAGAAATTATAGATATGGTTCAAAAAGCAAGTGTGCAAGTATATGAAGTACAAAAAAAAGCTTTAAAAGAATCAATCGAGGAGAAAGGATAAAATGAATGATCAAAATTTAACACCAAGAATAACAGCAGATAGAATTAAAGAATATTTACAACAAGATAAAAGATTTGATGGAAGAACATCAAAAGAATTTAGAGATATCAAAGTAGAAAAAAATATTTCAAAAAATGCTGAAGGTTCTGTTAAAGTAAGTATTGGTAAAACAGAAGTTTTGGTTGGAGTTAAAATGGCTGTTGGTGAACCCTATCCTGATTCAGCTGATGAAGGAAATCTTATGGTTACAGCAGAATTACTTCCATTAAGTTCTTCAAGATATGAAAATGGACCTCCAAAATTTCCTGCAATTGAATTAGGACGAGTTACAGATAGAATAATTAGAGAAAGTAAATTTGTTGATTTTAAAAGTTTATGTATTAAAAAAGGAGAAAAAGTATGGACAGTTTTTGTAGATATTTATTCTCTAAATGACGACGGAAATTTATTTGATGCTGCTGCAATTGGTGCAGTACTTGCATTAAAAGATGCTAAAATCCCAAAATATGATGAAAAAGAAAGCAAAGTTTTATATGGTGAATCTTCAGGAAAAGGTTTAGCTTTAAGTAAAGATGCTCCCATATCTGTTACATTTCACAAAGTTGGAGATTTTTTTATTGTAGATCCTGTAAGAGAAGAAGAAGATATTAGTGAGACAAGAATTACTATTGGTATGTCTGGGAATAATATCTCATCTATGCAAAAAGGAGATAGCTCAAGTATTGATGTTGAAGATATGAAAAAAATAATTGATGGTGCTGAAGAAGTTATTAAAAGAGTTTATAAAAAAATCGAAACACACTTAAAATAAAATGACAATTCAAGATTTTACAAAATATGAAAAAGCAAGAATTCTTGGTGCAAGAGCATTGCAAATTGCAATGAATGCTCCACTTTTAATTAAAATTTCTGAAGAGGATTTAGAAAAGATAAAGTTTGATGCTCTTAAAATAGCTGAAATTGAATTAGATTCAAATGTATTGCCAATCTCAATTAAAAAACCATTTCCATTAAAGAAAGAAGAGAAACTTAAGAGAATTAAGATTAAAAAGATTGAAGATGAAGAAAAAGAAGTTATTGCTGCAGCTGAAGAAAAAGAAATAGAGCAAGAAGGTGAAATAATGGAACTTGCTAATCCTTCTGAAGAATCAGAAGATTCAGAAACTTCTGGTGAGGATAGAGAAGAATAAAGCTATATTTCTAACTTACCCTTTTGATTAAAGAATTAATAACATTATAACTGTTTGCCCATTTAGCATAAGCGTTCCATCCTTGAAATATTTCAAGAAATTTATCTTTTGAAATCTCACCTTTGTTATAAGATTTTGTTTTCAAAAACATACTTTTAATATTTCTTTTCCTCAACAACCTGTAATAATAAAAATTTCTAAAACCTACAAAATCTACTCCTTTTGAAAGAGAAATGACTTTAGATTTATCTGGATGCAATTCTAATTTTAATTCTTTTTTCAAAAAACCACAAATATCTTGTTTCCGCTTTTCAAGTTGCCCTCTAGAATCGTGTAAAATTATAAAATCATCAACATATCTAACATAATATTTTGATTTTAGTTTATATTTAACAAAATAGTCTAATTCATTTAAATAAACATTTGCAAAAAATTGAGATGTTAAATTGCCTAAAGGCATTCCTTTTTTATCTAGAGAATTATTTAAAACTAATTTTATCAAACTAATTGTTTTTTCACATTTAATCTTTTTTCTTAGAATTTTTATCAAGATATCTCTATCTACTTCTCTAAAATAATGTTTTATATCTGCTTTTAAACAATAAGCTTGTTTAGATAAATTACTTGTTACTTTTCTCTGAAATTTTTCAAACTTTTTTAATGCAAATAAAGTTCCTTTGTTCTTCCTATTTGCACAAGAATAATAAATAAAAATCTTCTCAAATATAGGCTCAATTATATTACAAATAGCGTGATGAACAATTCTATCTCTAAAATCTGCTTTAGATATTCTACGGGTTTTTGGGTCTCTTAAGATGAATGTTTCTAAATGTTTTGGAAAATATGTTAGATTTTTTAATTCATCGTGCAAAATTTTTAAATTATATGCAAGATTTTCTTCAAATTTTATAACATAATCTTTCTTGATTTTATGTTTTCTTGCTTTTTTATGAGCAAGAATTAAATTCTTTAAAGAAATAATTTTATAATAAAGATTTTTGTGTGTTTTCATTTCCTAGTTGGCTAGACCATTCGACCATTAGAGTTCGAATTCTGCAAATTGTCATTGTTAGAATTCACATTAGAATCTTCATTCAGATAAACCCTAGACAGCATAAATAGCCAAATATACCAATTACCACCACTGCTTCAAGATTCACAATATTTCAGCTACTAATTGTCGCAGTTGAATTTTATGACTTAAAATAAATCTAAATGATGTGCTAGTAATTTGACTTGTGGCCTAGCCATTTGGCTAGGAATTTTAAAAAGAAGTAGGAGTTTAAATACTTTCTATTTGCTTAGAATGTTCTTTTTCTATATTTTCTAAACGAGAAATTTTAGTTTTAATTTTATTTTCAAGTTGTTGCTTACTTTCATTTAATCTATTATAATAAGCTTGTAAAATTTCAGGCGCGACGCCTTCGGCGTTCACAACCACCACCCGACCACCAGAGCCCGAATCCCGCAAATCGCCACTGTCAGAACCCACACCAGAACCCCCATCCAGATAAACCCTAGACAGCCCATCTTTTCTAGCATAAAAACTTCTATTTCCTTGTCCTAACTTTGTTGGAAGACCTGTTTTTAAATTAACCTTCTCTGAAGAAAAATTCCCACTTTCTTTATTTAAAATAGGTGCATAAATAATCTCTGCATTTTCTTTTAATTCAAAACTTAAACCATAATCTGAATTTGAATCTTGAATTAATTCTAATCCTGAAAGAGGAATCATAACAGGCATTCTTGCCTTTGGATTTCTTTTTTTAATTTGATTTATTAAATTCTTAGCCAAATAAGAATTCGGATTTCCTTCTGTTCTTAAAACTAATGAAGAATCTACATAAATTCCTTTTAAATCCAATGATTGCCATTTCAATGCTTTTTCTAAATCAGATTGCGATGCGACCTTCATACCAGAAGGTAATCTTTCTTGAACAGCAACTGCATAAAAAGGATTTGAACCTCTAATTAATTGCCCACTATAATTTGCGATTTGTAATGTAGGAAAACTTTCATAGTCTTTTTTAATAGAATCATTTATCTCCTTTCCATATTCTCCACCTAAAAAACCAATTAAAGGAATTTCTATAGGGGTTTCTACAAATGGCTTTGCTTCATTTACTGGAAAATTATCTTTAGACATATATTTTCAATAAACTAATTATTTATAAATCTTTCTAAATTGTTACTTTTAAATAATTACAACAGAAGAATAACTAAAAAAATAATCCTGCAAATTTGACTCAAACAAAACCTTATAAGAACGGCCAAAAATCCTCCTATAACCATTATTCGAAAATTAAAATTTTCTCATCAAAAAGATTTGTAAAACAAAAACGACAAATCTTTTAAACCTCTAACTATTTTTTAAAATATGATCATAAAAGAGGTCTCAGCAAAAGCTATAAAAGATTCAAAAGGAGATAAAACAATATCTGTATCTATTAAGACAAATGTTGGTAAGTTTTTTGCAAGCGCTCCAACAGGTAAATCAACAGGAAAATATGAGGCAAAACCATATAAGAAATCACTTGAAGAAGATATTATTGCTGTTAAACAATTTAAAGATTATTTTTCTCAAGAATATTTAGATAAATTTGATGATCTAAGAAGAATTGAAGATATTATCTCTAAAAGTGTTGGCGCAAATACTGTAATTGCATTGGAATTTGCTGCCTTAAAGGCAATTGCTAAAGAACAAAAAAAACAAGTTTGGCAAGTTATTAATCCAGATTCTAAAACTATTCCAAGATTGGTTGGAAATTGTATTGGGGGAGGAAAACATGCAGAAGAAATTAATGGTAAAAAACCAGACTTTCAAGAGTTCTTATTAATACCTGAACCAAACTCTGCAATACAATTTTTTGAAATAGCTAAAAATGCAAAAAAAGATACAGAGTTTCTTTTAAAAGAAAAAGATAAAAACTTTAAATCTAAAAAAGATGATGAAGATGCTTGGATGACTTCTTTAGATGATAAAAATGTTTTAGAAACATTATCAAAATTAAATATTCCTTTAGGACTTGATGTTGCTGCTTCAAGTTTTTATAAAAGAAAAAAATACCATTATATGAATCCAAAATTAGATAGATCTCCTACAGATCAATTAGGATATTTATCAAATTTAATTAAAAATTTCAATCTCTTTTATGTTGAAGATGCTTTTAGTGAGGAGGATTTTGAAAGTTTTGCAAAACTGCTTGAAAAATTCCCAGATAAATTAATTGTTGGAGATGATTTAATTGTGACAAATGTTGAAAGATTAGAAAAAGCAATTAAAATGAAAAGTGTGAATGCCATCATAGTCAAACCAAATCAAAATGGATCTTTAATGGATTTAAAGGAAGTTGTAGAATTAGCTAAGGCAAATAATATTAAAACCATCTTCTCACATAGGGGTGAAGAAACAGATGAAAATATTTTAGCTGATTTAGCTTTTGGTTTTGAAGCTGATTTTATTAAATGTGGAATTACCGGGAAGGAGAGGGAAGCTAAAATTAAGAGATTAATTGAAATAGAGAAAAGTTTGAAGTGAAGAATATAAATTTTTAAAAACCTCAAACCAATTATTGAACTATGGAAGATATATCTAGAAAAATTGATTTAAGTGAATATAAATTTGGCCCAGAACTTATAAACCAATTTGAAATTTGTTCAAAAGAAGGACATATTCCAGGGAAAATCTCAGGTATTGTTAATCAAGAAGGATTTAAAACACAACATTGTGCAAGATGTCAACTACCTTATAATCAAATTGGCCTTAATGAAGAAGAAACAAAACAGATAGATATAGAACATAACTATATTCAACTATCATAATCTAAGAATCCTCCCACAATCTTTATAAACTAATTTTGTTGATATGAAATATGGTAACTGAAAAAAAGAAACCAAAAAAAACTGAAGTTAAAGAAGACAAATTAAAAGGCAATCTGAAGGAAGAACCTTCGACTAAGCTAAGTAAAACTGAACTTAAGAAATTAGAAAAAGTAGCTGAAGCTGAATCTTTAGAGACAGAAAAAGTAAGCATTGAAGATAAAAAAAAGCAATTACTTGAAAAAGTAAAAAAACTAAAATCTAAAATCGATGTTACTGATACTGAAGCTCTAAAAGAAGAAATTAAAGCTAAGAAAAAAGCAGACATGCTTATTCCTTTAGAAGATTATGTTAAAACAGGTATTTATCTTGGAACAAGAGTTGTAACTCCAGATATGAAACCTTATGTTTATAGAAGAAGAGCAGATGGGTTAGCAATTTTTAATACAGACTTAATTGACCAAAAATTAAGAGAAGGAATTGAATATTTATCAAAGTTTGAAGCTAAAGATGTTATTTTGGTTTGTAAAAGGCAAGCGGGCTGGAAATTTGCTAAGAAATTTAGTGAACTAACAGGTATAAGAGTTTTCACAAAAAAATATCCTGCAGGAATTTTAACAAATACACAATTACTTGATTTTTTTGAAACAGAATTAACTATTGTTACAGATGCTTGGCTTGATAAAAATGCATTAAAAGATACTTTAGATACAAATAAAAAAGTTTTAATGATTTGTGGAACAAATAATTTTTCAAAAGGGGCTGAACAAGTTATTATTGGAAATAATAAAAGTGGTAAAAGTTTAGGTTTGATTTTCTATTTATTAGCAAGAGGATTTTGTAAAGCAAAGGGAATTCAAGCAGATATTCCTGATTTAGAATGGTGGATAGATGATAGAGATACAATTGAAACTACAAGATATCCTCAAAAGAAAGAAAGAAGAATTTCTAGATAGATTATGTTTTCTAGTACGATAGTTTTTATAAGCAACTTATTTATTGAAAAATTATGAAAACAATTGAAAATGGACTTAGAAATGAAATTATTAAACGTCAAGAAAAATTCATAACTGATTGGGATAGTAAAATTGATAAAACTAAATTAAAAGTTTTAAATTTGAAAGCTTTTTGCGACCCTGAAAAAGATATTATTTGGAATGAAAAAGTAGATTGGAAACTTATTAAAAATATCAAAGGACCATACATGGCTTCCCGATTGCAAAGTTCAATCAAAGATTATTTTATAAAAAAATATTATGTTGATCTTCCTTTTTTCATAAATGAACAAGCTATGGAACTTTATTTTGATGAATCTGCTCTAAATAATCTTCTTGATTACGGCATATCTATGAGGGAAACTCTTGGAGAATATTTTAAAGAAATGGGATTGCCTCATTAGATATATATTTTAATGTGATGTTTCTTTAAAGTAGTTACACCTTGGAAAGTTTTATAAAGTTTAAATTGAAGAAAATTTAATGGTAGAGTATATTGTTCCGATACGAGTATTTCCCCTCCAAAAAAAAACTTTAGATAAATCTATGTTGGGAGTTCCCAAGATTCCTTCGAAGGATTTACGAGAATATATTGTTGATACTCAATTGGTTGCATTGTCTAAAACATATAATGGAAGTTTAAACTATGATGAGGTGAGAGACCTCTTGCTTCAGGGATTCATACCTCCAAAAAACAAAACCTTAGAAAGTCAACTTGTTGATTGGGACCATATTGCAGATATTGGAAGAGAAAATATTACAAAACCCCATAAAAGAACAAAACCAAGTATGCCTGTAAAAATCCAAAGAAGCCTAGGACATTATTGTTTTAAAATAAATGGTGTTGGAAAAATTGTTTTTACAAATCAAGACCTTTTGGAAATGTTCATGGATCCTAGATCTTTAGATATTGTTCCAAATTATGGTGCAGGGACTAGAAAAGCTGTGAGAAGATATCTTGTGGAAAAAGAAATCATATCTGAAGATGTTGATTAAAGATTTATATTTTAAAGAAAAGCCAATTCTTTTCAGGATTAATTCCATATTCTACTTTTACTAAAACATATTTGCCTTTTAGAACTTTACCGTCGATATCAAACTCAATTTTCTTTTTTGTATTTTCTAAAAGCTTAAATGTTCCATTGTCCCAAATTTTAACTTGACCTGCACCATAATGATTTTCAGGAATTTCTCCTTCAAAATCAATATAAGAAAGTTTATGGTCTTCCACCTGGATTGCTAATCTTTTTATTCCAGCCTCCTTAGGAGGTTCTTTTGGAACAGCCCAGGATTTTAAAACTCCATCTATTTCTAATCTTAAATCATAGTGGTTGTGACTAGCCATGTGAAAATGGACTACAAACCTTTTCTTATTTTGATTCATTTTAATTTTTTTATGTTTTTAATAAATTCCCTAACATCTGGAATTAAATCATTTTTTATAGAATCAAAAACAATTTTATTATCTACACTACCATATTCATGTGCAAGAATATTTCTCATTCCTTTTGCATTTTGTAATTTTTCTGATAAATTTTCTGAAATAATTTTATTGTCTTTGAGTATTTTAAAAGATTGTTTATCTTCTTCAGGCATTTGCAAATTAAAGAATTTTATAATTAAAAAAGACAAATCTACAAGAGATTCAATTATTTTCTCAAAATATCTTTCACAAGCAGCCCTTGTCTTAAATTCTTCTTTATAATTTTGAAAAGAAGAAGGAATTATCTGAGATAATTCTTGTAAATATGTTTCTATTTCATTAATTTTATCTTTTATTATGTTCATTTAAATAAATAGTTTTTCCTTTATTTTTAATTTCTTTTTTTATCTTTTCAGGGAGAACATTAAACACTTGAATATCTATTTTATTAGAAAGTTTTCCAGATATATTTTTCCTAAAATCAAATGCTTGTTTTTGTGTAATTTCTGAAAAAAGTACCGCCACATCAATATCAGACCTAATAGTTAATTTATTCTCAATAAAAGATCCAAAGACAATTATCTCTTGTATTTTCTCTCTTAAAGGATGTTTTAAAATAATTTCTTTTGATTCTTGAATTAAATCTTTTATAAAACTTGCTTTTTTTAAATCAAATTCATTAGAAAAATTTGAAACTTCTTTAATAAACTTAAATTTTTCCCGAATATCTCTAGATAACCTATTTCTTTCTGACTGTGTTAAATTAATTCCATTTAATTGTTTTTTAATAATATTTACTTCTTTATTTCCAAAAATCTTTCTTGTATTTTTATTTTTTTCTAAAAATTGTGTTAAATCCATAATAACCTCCATATGGGTTAAAATAACCTAAATAAGGGTTATTTATATGCTTTTTGGTTTGAAAGATTATTTTTAATTATCTACAATGATGACACTTTGAACAAGTTATAGGATAAGTTTTCCAATAATCTTCTTGAAGTTGTTTTAATCTATAATTTGGGCCTGTTAGTGCTTTCAAAGGCAATAAAGAGGGGTCGATAAATCTAAAAGATATTTTTTCTGTAAAATTAATAACACCTTTTTCTAAAGCATTTACCATAAAATGTGAATGTATGATTTATATTTAAATCTACTGACGAGAACTTAGAAATCTCTCTTCGAAACATTTATAGAATGTCGCTGAAGCACAAAAAATCAAAGATTTTTAGCTATGAATCTTTATCGACGAACAGCTATCAAAAGATTTATAAACACTAAATTTCTGAAATCAATATTAACTAAGATGAGTACCTTAAAAATAAACATACTTAATTGTTGTAAGGTATGATGTATGTAGAAGTGACCTAGAAAAACTCATCAAACAATTCTAAAATATTTTAGTTAATTATATTATTGAATTTTTGATATCACTTGTAATCCCAGCCAATAGTTAGGAGAAATTATAGCAATCTTAAATAAGATTGTGCAATTAAATTCTTGAATTTTTTTTAAGAATTATAAAATTGTTTAAATCCAGTTGATCCTGCTGGCGGCTGCGGCTCTCTGGTTTGCAGTTAGACATGCCAGTTTTTGATTTCTTCGGAAGTTAAAGGCGAACTGCTCAGTAACACGTAGCTAACCTACCCTTAAGTCAAGGATAACCTCGGGAAACTGAGGCTAATACTTGATAGGAGATATGCCCTGGAACGACTTATCTCTGAAACTCGAGCTTAAGGATGGGGCTGCGGTGGATTAGGTTGTTGGCGGGGTAATAGCCCACCAAGCCTTTGATCCATAAGGGCTCTTAGCGGAGAGGCCCTGAGAGGGAATCTGAGACACCATTCCCAGCCCTACGGGGTGCAGCAGTTAGGAATAATCTACAATGCGCGAAAGCGTGATAGTTTGAGCCAGAGTGTGTTTCTATTTGAAACACTTTTATGCACTGTAAAAAGGTGCAGGAATAAGGACTGGGTAAGACTAGTGCCAGCCGCCGCGGTAATACTAGCGGTCCAAGTCGCAGCCATTTTTATTGGGTCTAAAACATCCGTAGCTTGCTATGTAAGTCCCTTGTGAAATTTTATCTCTCAAGGATAAAGCGTGCAAGGGGTACTGCAAAGCTAGAGACTGGAAGACGTAAGAAGTATGTTCAAAGTAGTGGTAAAATACGTTAATCTTGAGCAGACTAACAATAGCGAAGGCATCTTACGAGAACAGTTCTGACAGTAAGGGATGAAAGCTAGGGGCGCAAAACGGATTAGATACCCGTGTAGTCCTAGCCGTAAACACTGCACACTAAACATCAGTATCTCTTCGAGAGGTATTGGTGCTGAAGGGAAGCCGGAGAGTGTGCTACCTGGGAAGTATAGTCGCAAGGCCGAAACTTAAAGGAATAGGCGGGGAGACACTACAACGAGTGACGCGTGCGGTTCAATTAGATTATACACCGTGAACCTCACCAGGAGCGACAG
>CAZDPO010000008.1:7093-24369 GCA_964507595.1 Candidatus Woesearchaeota archaeon | reverse complement strand
TTCATTTTAATTTAAATATTATTAAATAAAGGTTTAGAAATTATTAAAGGTTTTGGAATTAAATTCCTCTTCTCCCAAGTTCGTACGAGCATTGATTTTAATTTTCTCTCTACCACGAACTTACTCGCCTATCTAATTCATTATTAACAACTGCAATTGTTTGAGATGCAAAATACATTTTTGGACCAACAGATATTGGAATTAATTCTTTTTTTAATCTTTTCATTTCTTTTTGAGGCAAACCTTCATGATCTCCTAAAATAAATGCACAATTTTTAGATATTTCTGCTTGCCGAATATCTTGTCCTTTTTTATCTAAAATAAATATCTGAATATCTTTATTGAATAAATCTTGAATAACATTAAGAAAACTTTTTTTCTCAATAAAACATCCTGGTAAAACTTCTGTTTTTTGTCCAACTTTGTACTTGTAGAGAATTTTTTTAATTAAACCTGCAACATCTTTTTTTGAAAGTTCTAAATCTGGATGAGCTTGAATTTCTATATGCTTTGGAGGGTCTGGCATCCCATAAAATATAAAATGAAAAGTTACATCTTCCCTGATATTGTGACTTAGAAAAACACCTTGAATAAATGAATGTATTGCAATGTCCATTCTTCCTGCTTTCATTAAATCTTTAGATGCTAATGCATTTCCAGATGTCACTGCTTTTGATGAAAAATATATGTAATGCTTCATTTTTATTTATATCCAAAAAATTTATTATATTCTTTATGATCAAATATTTTCAACACAAAAACTAAAATATTTAATTGATTTCCCTCTATAGTGTAAATCATTCTCCAATAATTTGATAACTCTACTCTATAAAGGTTTTTTATCCCTTGCTTTTTTATTTCTTTTGGAATTAATTGTTTCGGTAAAGGGTCACCAAATTGAGGGTTTTCTTTTAGAATATTTTTAATTCTTTCAAAAGCACTTAAAATGCTTTGAGATTCTTTGTCATTTTTTTTCTTTAATTTTAAGTATGACTTTCTGGCATTATCTTTCAAGAAAATTCTCACTTCTTTTCCAAAGAACATTTAAACCTCCAAAGAACCTTTCATCATTTCCTTTAAATGTTTTGGCTCAGAATAAATCCACTGAATACCTTTGGGCCCATAAATTATCTTTCCACTTTTCCAGAGATATAATAAAATTAATTTTAATGTTTGATGCATTATTTGTTTAGGTAATTTTTTTCTGATTTCTGAAAATTTAATTGGAATGTCTCTATTTTTTTCTAAGATTTCTTCCACCATTAAAACTGTATTTAAATTGGGATATCTTGCAGAGTTATTTGGTTTATTAATTGTCTTCATTTTATATCAATTGATATCAAAAAAGCATCTAAGTATATAAATATTTCTATTCTAAAGGTTGCAAAACAAATTTTGGTCGTGCAAATGTTTGTTGTTCTTTTGTTATTTCATACATTCCAATAAATCTCTCTCCTGTAAATACACTAACAATTTCCCCTTTTTCAAAAATACTTTCTTCAATTAAGTCTGTGTTTAAAATTGACTTACCTGTTAAAAATTGCTTTAAATTATTTGATTTTACTTGGAGTTCTGGATACACTTGGGAAACTATTTCTGCAGGAATAATCATTTGCTGTAATCTTTCTTGATTTCCTTTTTTATATTCTTCACCTGCTTTTTTTAAATCATATAAAGTGTAAGAATTTGATTCATCAAAAATACCTGCACTTATTCTTCTTAATTCTAACATATGTGCCCCAATTCCTAATTCTTTTCCTAAATCATCTATTAATTTTCGTATATATGTTCCTCCTTGAACTTTTGATTGAAAAACAAAATCTTTTGAATTTTCTTGTGATTGTTCAAGGATTTTGAAAGTGTGAATTGTTCTTTGTCTGTTTTGTCTTTTAACTCTTGATTTTACAGGAGGCATTTGAGTAATTTCTCCTAAAAACTTTTTTTTAATTGCAACTTCAATTGTTTTTTGATCTATTTCTTCATGAAATCTCATTATTCCAACATATTCTTTATCATGTGAAATAAAATATCCTGTTAGTTTACATGCTCGGTTTAGTGCAATTGGTAAAACTCCTGTAACTTTTGGATTTCTCTGAAACACTAATTTCTTAGCATTACTCTAGAGTCCCGAAGTGAGAAGTTTTTCTAAGACCCAATGTTTTTCTAACAGAATCTGAAACATTAAATGATGTTGGTCCACTTGGTTTGTCAATATTTAGAATTCCAAATTCTAAAAGTTCATTTATTTTCTTCTTTTTCTTTAGTTTTTCTATATTTACATCTTTCATTGTAAACCTCCTTTATTTGCTCTATGAGTTTGATGAAGTTTTCCCCTTCATTTGTTATAGAAATTTTAAGAAGGTTTTTATTTACTCCTTTTCCTTTAATTTCAATAAACTCTGAATACTGTTTTTTTCTTAAAGTGTTTAACATAGATACTGGACGATGATTTGTTATCATTATTAGTTCTTTTATAGTAAAATCTGGTTTTTCTTTTAGAATTTTAAGATACTTATACATTGTTCTCGTAAAACTATGGTTTAAAAAACCATCCAGAGCATTTCTACATCTTTCTGAATGTTTGTCAAAAGGAACTAAATTATTTATAAAAAATAGTTTAAAAAAACCACATAAATTTTTCCAACTGCTTATAACAAACATTCTATTTTCATAAATTATTGCCAAATCACTAATCCCAGTTTTATTTAAGATATTTTTGAACATATTTTTTTCTTGTTGACTGAAACTTAAAGTAATCTTATGTAATCCTTGTTTATTTTTTCTAGCTCCGCCTTCCGCATAAAGTAATCCATTAAGTGCATGTAAAGACTGTTTTGTATTTAAACTCATTAATTTGTTAAACATATATCTAAAAACAGTAGCAACAATAAGTTTATCAATAACTATTCTCAAATTGCCTGAATCAGATGTTTTTAAGGTCGATTTAGAAATAGAAGGATAAAATTGTTCTTCATTTAAATTAAGAAGTTGCTTCCATTTTATTTTTGCCAGTTCTTGATCTGCTGAATTATTAAATAATAATCTTGCTCTCCAAATACTCTTAGGTATTCTAAATGACTTTTCAAATTGTTGTCTAACAAAAATGTGTAATCCTGGATTTTTATTTACAAAATATAATTTAGTTTTATAATGCCCGTCTCCATGAATTAAAAAAAAGAGTTCAATGAGTTCTGGACTTATATCTATGAATCTTGGCAATGTTATTGGAGTTGTATATTCTTTAAATAATGTAATAAAATTATTTTCTCTGCAAATTATTTTGATTTCTTCTTCAATTTTGGCCATATCTACAAAATTTTGTTTTGCTATTTCTTCCTTTTTATTTTCTTTTATAATTTCAAACAAAACTTTTTCATGATTTACCATATCTAATGTTTTAATAACAATTTTTGGAATTGAAAATTTGCCCCATTTAAGTATCTTAGTAACAAATTCAAATTTATTGTTACTTTTTATTGCTCTAAGAAGTATATAATCCCCTTCCACTATATCGGTCTGGTGTCTATCCTTAGATAAAAAGGTAGCAAAAGGATGGTGCGTGGAAGCTATTACTTTTGTTTCAAATTTCTTTATGATTTCTTCTTTATTATATAATTCGTTAAAAACATCTTCATGAATAACTTCATTTGTATAAATATCAAAATCTCCAGACTTAATTTTTTGTAGCATTTTATTTTATTTTATTTTTTAGATAGTCTTTTAAGATTTCGCTTAACTTTTTCCCAACTCTTTCGCCTTTTGCCTTACAATATCCCGTAAACTTTCTCCAAGTTTCTTCATCCAAATCTTTGATTAATTTATTCCCCATTTTAGTATATACTTGTTTATATTAATATAAACAGCTATTTAAATGCTTGTATTCTCTAGAATATATCTATTAAATTTTTGATTTATATTTATTAAAATGATCTAAAAGGTGATTTAAAGAAACTTCATTAAAACCCTCTTGAACTTGAATAGCTGAACTAAAAGTTATTTTCAATGTAGATATTTTTTTCTGTAAAAACCTGTCTTGACAAACTTCTCTTAAAATGTTAATATCCTCTGTAATAATCTCTTCATAAGGTAATTTATTTTTATCTAAAAATAATTTTATTGCCTTTCCATGAATATCTTTTGGAACGAGGTAAAGTTTAATTTTCATTTTTATTCAAATCCATGAGGGCCTAGTTTCATTAATATTTGCCTTATTTCATTAATTGTTTTTTGTTGGTTTTTTTTATCTGACATTCTCACAAATCTAATGAGTAAATCTATTAATTCTTCTCTTGATAAAACATTTATATTTGATCTGTCCACAATAAAATAAAATCTAAAATTTTTATATCTTAATTCTTTTATTGTAAATCCAACCACGTTGCCTAAAGGTTTTCCCTTTTGAGGATTTTTTTCTAAAGATTCTAAAGAATCAATTATTTTATGGGATTCGCCTTTGAATTTTTTAAAAATTTGTTTCTTTAAACTATCAATTACTTTGACCTTGGCCATTTTGCCTCTGCCTCTTTTCTCATTTTATCTAAAGAAATGTATTTATCAGAGGGCATTAAAAATTCTCTTAATTGCTCTCTTACTGCAAGATGATAAAGTCTTTTTATTATTACTTCAAAAGATTCTCCTTTTGCTCCAAATGTGCTTATTAATTCTTTTGTTTCAGGACTTAATCTAATTGTACTTGTCATATACTATGTATACCTTGTATACTTTATAAGGTTTTTGATTTGCAAAACTAATATCTTAATCTATATCGGCGAGCTTTGCAGCAAGTTTATTTTTCTCGCAATACCCTAACAGCAGGATCCGAATCAGACAAACTCCAACACGCATCGACAAAGAACCTATCCGCAACGGCGTCGAAGACCACTCCTCTTTGAATCTTTTCAGAAGGTTTTGAATTTAATCTCCATAAATGAAAAGGTGTTTGATTAATTGCTTGAGAAACTTTATTTAAAGTTCTTAAATCTTTTTGCTTTAAAATTAAATCTAATGCTTTTCTTTGTTTTAAATTTAAATTATTTACATTTTCATTTGGACCTAAAACAATTCCTTGTTCAAAAAATTCATCATAAGTATTGTAATTATGAATAATTCCATTTTCACTTTTAATTGAACTATAAGAAGCTACAGATAATGCTCGAATATAATTTTTTCTGAAAGTAGTATGAAGATGATTAATTAAACTTGTATTTTTTGAAGTTACTGCATCCTGCATAAGATCATAAATTTGAATTGAATTTGCAGGTAAAGGATTTCCTGCTTGTTTTTGTTCTTCATAAAATTCTGGAAGTTATGTTTCTAAATTCATTGATTTAGTTAGATTAGCAAAAACTTTATATGAAAATTCTTTTCCTTGAGAATCTGTTCTTTTTATTTTCCAATATTTTTCTGAAGGCATAATTTCTTCTATTTCTACAATTGGTTTAATTTTACTTGCCATAAAAATTTATTGAGATTATTACTTATAAACTTTATTAGAACTTTTTGTTAGGAACAAGAAGTTACAAAAAAATCATTTTAATTCTCCTTTCAATAATTTTTTTCTTTCATCTTCTGGATGTTTTTCAATAGCATATCTTAAAGCTGTTCTTGGAATATCTTTATAATGTTGTTTTAGAAATTTATCTAAAACTCTTTTATCTTTTTTACCAA
This sequence comes from Candidatus Woesearchaeota archaeon, assembly GCA_964507595.1. Classification (GTDB taxonomy): domain Archaea; phylum Nanobdellota; class Nanobdellia; order Pacearchaeales; family GW2011-AR1; genus EX4484-71. Next base: position 18,702 of record CAZDPO010000008.1, on the reverse strand, counting down.
CTTCTCTTAACATCCATCCAACTGCCTTATGTATAAGGTCATGTTTATCTTTTAATAAAAGTTCTGATATTGCCAAGATATCTTCAAATTGGTTGTTTTTTATGAAAGTGTATGTGGAAACAATTGAAATTCTTTTTTCCCAGAGATTATCTGATTGGACTAATTTGTAAAGAATCTTTTTATGCTCTTGATGATTCAATAAAAAATCACCTACAATCCAAGGACAAGTAACATCAACCACCCCCCAATTATTAAACTTTTTAGTATTTTTTATATAAAAATTAAATATTTCTTCCTTATCCCTGCCTTTTGCTTTTTTATATTTATATACAAGAATTATTCCAGCAGACATCTTGTATTCCTGAATATTTGAATTTAAAAGCATTTGAATTCTTGGAAGTGAAATTCCCACATATTTTTTAGAAATTCTTCTTTGATCAGACATCTTTACTCCAATAAAGACATATCCTTCCCCATATTGTCCTTTTTCAGTTTTACAAAATCTTTTGCAAAGTTCTGCTTCTTTAATATCAGAATGTTTTTGAAGATCAGAAATTAATTGATTTAACATAGAAACTAAAAAAAAGAATAGTATAAAAAGGTTTAATTTTTTTATAAGATATGAGGGAGATAATAATTCTACTTGTAATTTTTATCTTGACCATATTCTTCATAATTTGGTCCCCTAAAATTAAAATAAGAAGAAAAGAGATAAGATTAGATTATGGAATAATTCCCATTATCTCACTTATTTTACTTTGGATTTTTGGCTTATTGAACAAACAAGTTTTTATTGATTCTATGATGGGTACAAACAATCTAATCCCTTGGCAGATAATCATAATTTTCTTTGCAGTTGCTTATAGCACATTGTCTATAGACGCTACAGGAATTTTAGAATATTTTGCATTCAAAATATTAAAATGGTCTAAAGGAAATGGTAAGTTTTTATTTTTTGGATTAATTGGTTTAACTGCTCTAATGACTATTTTCACTTCAAATGACATTGTTATTCTCTCCTTAACTCCAATTATATTTTACATCGGAAAACACTCAAAAATAAATCCGTGGATTCTTCTTATAACTGTATTCTTCATGGCAAATAGTTGGAGCATGTTCTTTTATATAGATAATCCAACAGATATTATGGTTGCACAAGCATTTGGTTTTGGTTTTCTTGAATATGCTAAATTAATGTTTTTTCCAACACTTGTTGCAGGAATATCCACCGTCTTACTTTGTTTTTTCTTCTTTAAAAAAGAAATTCCAAAGAAAATATTTGTGGGGAAAAAAATAAATCCTAAAGATTTTATTAGAAGTAAAATTTATTCAATTATTGGAATTTGTTTACTGATTCTTATGTTTATTTTATTATTCCTCTCTGATAATTTTGAATTTGAAATTTGGAAAATTACATTAATTTTTGCTGGAATTTTTATATGTTTAAATTTGTATTTTGGTTTTAAACACAAAACTAATCAAAAAACTAACCAATATCAACAAGCTAAAACAAGACACATAAGAGGGAACCAGGAAAAAAAACTAAAGATAAATGAATTCACAATGGTCTTACACAGATATCCCTACAAGATATTTCCATTAATTGTGACATTATTTGTAATAGTTCATTTATTTACTATCTATGGGATAACAGATGTAATTGCAAAAATCTTAAGCTTAGTTCCGGGCATTTTTTCAGGAACAATTTTTATTTCATTTCTTTCTGCAATAACTTCTAATATCATGATTAATCAACCCATGACTTTGTTGTTTGCAAATGCCATGCAAAGTCCACTATATACTATTATTGGATCAGCTAAATTAAGTCATGGACTTGGCTTAATAATTGGATCGAATTTGGGAGGAAATTTAACAATGTATGGTGCTCTGGCAGGATTAATGTGGGTAAGAATTTTAAAAAATAAAGGGATTAGAGTTTCGCTAAGAAAATTTATTACATATAGTTTAAAAATAATCCCAATAGTTATTTTACTTTCTGCAATAACTTTGGCTATAAAGATAAAATTCCTTTATTAAGATAAAACTTTATCTACCAGAGGCCATCTTCACAGGTCTGGGTTGTTCTTTTATTTTCCCACCTTTTTGATGTTTTGTTTGTTTAGCTTGAACTTTTGCTTGTTTTTCAGCTGATTCTCCAACTGCTTTTTGTTTTTCTTTTTCTTCTACTTTATCTTCTACACCATCCTTGTCTTTATCTTTATCTTCATCCTTTGTTTCTTCTTTAGGCGCAGTTCCTTGCATTTGTTCTTTTGCTTTTTGCATTAAACTCTTTTTCTTTTCAGCCATTTCTTGAGCATTTGTTTCTCTTCTATCTAATCTCTTTTTCTTAAATTCAATATTCTTTGGAAGATCAACTGCTTGAACAATTACAATTTCTCCTGTTTTAACAACCTTAATTTTAATTTTATGTGGGGGATTCTTTATTCCTCTGAACCATAAAACCTCATTTAAAAAAGGATCAATTTTTATTTTTTTTAAATCTCTATCTCTTATTTTCATATGTCTAACTAAAAATTCTTTTACTGTCTTTACAGCTTTTGGAGTCTTTTTATATCTTGGAACAGGTCTTACTTTATCTCTTAAAGGAATAACATATTCTCTTTCAATAATTTGTTTGTTTTCTTCTTTTTTCATTTTATAAATTGTTGCATGAAAATTTTATATTTTCTTTCAAGTTTTTCTGTTTTTGTTTCTACTTTTACCATTTTCTATATTTATCCAAAATGAGATTTTCTCATTTTTCTAGGTTTAATATGTAGTTTTGTTCTTCTCCAAGATCTTCTATTTTTAGTTGTATTTGAAGGATGAACTCTTTTTCCAATACCATATTTTTTTAAAACAATCCAAACTGGAGCCCATTTAGTTTGTCTTGTTTTTTTTGCTAATGTTTGCTTTTTTTGAAAATTTTTAATGGGCATTTTATTTTATAGCCTCCAAGAATTTTCTACCAGTTTCTGTTAATTGTCTTCCTGGTCTTTTTGATCTAACACCTTTAATTGGTTTTGCAATATCTGTAAAACCTGCTTTATCTGATTGTTGTAAAATTGTTCTTATAATTTTTCCACTAGCTTTTCTGAATTCTTCTGGCCTCATCCCTCTATCTTTTTTAGAACCATATTTTGTTCTTAATCTACTTACACCAAGAACACCTTTAAAATAAATTTGTCTTAAAATGCTTGCAGATCTTTTATACCAAAAATCTTCATCTTCAATTGGTCTTTCTTTTGCAGGACCTGATTTTACAAATTGTGCCCATTCAGGTTCTTTAAATTCAGGAACATTTTTCAAAGCTTCTGCTAATTTAAGATTATATTCTTGTGCATTTAATTCAAATACTGGATTCATTTTTTATTTTAAGCTCTTCTTTCGAAGATAGACAGCGTAAGACACCAAGGTTTCTTGACGTTCAACTTCCTTGAATCTTCTCTGTTTACTTGAATTTACTGAGAAAAGTTAGTTTATAAATTATTCGCCTCTTAAAATTATTCTTTTCGGGAAGCTATCCAGGCTTGTCTTCTTTCTTCTTCTGAAATATATGCTGTTTTTATAGCTGCTAAAAGAGAGTGTGAAAAATAATCTCCAAGAGAATTCACTCTTAATCTCTTTTTTGCGATAGAATTAAAATGTTCTAACAATTCTGAATCTAAATTCTCTAAAACTTGTACACCCTGTTCTAAACTTCCTCTTGCAATCTCAGGCAGAGTTCCTCTTGGCAAAAGAAGTGGTCGTGAACAATTTCCAGAAAGATCTAGACTATATTCTCTAGGATCTATTGGATTTCTTCTTATTTCAATTTGCGAATCTTTGTAAACTTCTGGCCATATATTAAATGGTTCTGGTCCCATAAAACTATATTTTAATATGCATTATAAAGATTATTGTGCTTTATTACATTATTTAAATTTAATTAGATTTCACCCCAAATCTTCTTAGATTAAGTGTATATCCCACAAGCCGAGAATTATAATTTCCACCTAAATTTTTTAAAATTTCAGATTCAATTTGTTTTAATTCTTGTTTATCTCTACAACAAGATTTTAAGATTGAAATCTTAATTGTTTTTGATTTTTCAAAATGGTTTTTTAGAGTTTCTATAAATTCTTTGGTTAATCCTTTTTTTCCTAATTGAAGTTGTCTGATTGGCATTTTTTTATTTCCCTTCTTTTAGCTTTAATTGTTTTTGGCTTACCTGTTATTGACCAAGTTCCTTGTTTTAAACTCTTTGGTTTGTGTGCATCCTTTACTTTAAATATATGGAGTTTCACACTTTTCTTATTATCTCTCCAATCCTGACTTTTTAAAGCACACATACTTGCAGCTTCTTTAATATCTTGTTTTGTGGGTTTTAAATTATCTATTACACAAAATGGACTTCCAGGAGCAATTGTATGTAAAACTAAATTCCCTTTTCCTTGAAATTTTTTCATAAGCTCATCATTTGTTTTAGAATCTTTTCCAAGAAATATTTTTACTCCAGATTCTAATGTAAATTCTCTAAACTTTGTCATTCTTTAACCAATCATTAACAATTCTTAAACATTTTCTTTGATTAATTAAAAATTTATTTTTGGTTTTGAAGGGATAAGTGGACTATTTTAAGGCACTTTCGCTGATTAGAGTAAGTTAAAATCTTTATTGCTTTATTAAAATCTAGCCATTTATATTCTGAATGTTCTCTTTTATCAACAACTGCTTTTTTTTCTTTAGCTTCAGCAGAATAAAGAGAATATGTTTGGCCTGCAATTCCTGTTCTATCTAAGAATTTTTTCTTATACAAGTATTTGCCCTGCTTAGAATGTTTTTGAATTTTTAAAATATTTAATCCTGTTTCTTCTTTAACTTCTCTTATTGCTGCATTTTTTTTAGATTCAAGGAGATCAACTCCTCCTTTTACAAATTCCCATCCTCTCCAATGAAGTTTTCTCTTTAATATAAGATAAACTGGTTTAGAATCCTCAATATAATAGATTACAACAAAAACAGCTTTTCTGAATTTTTTTATCATAATAATTTAATCTTTTTTTACCTTAAATATTCTTGCAACAACAATTATTCCTATTACACAGATTAAAGTTACAATTAAAGCACTAATTAACTTTCCTTGCACTGGGCTGGATTCTGTTAAGTTTGCCACCCATTCTTGGATAACATCTCTCCAAAATAATGCAATTAAAAATCCAAATGCTGCAAGAAGCGCTGTGTTTATTGCTTTATTAAATTCCTGCCTAAAATGTCTTGCACTTTCTTTTGCTTTTGATACAGATTTTTTTGCATTTTCTTTTGCTTTTTTCATTTTAGATAAAATAAATAAAAAAACATTCATTTTAAATCTATCGAAGAAAATTCATTACAAAATGAAAACTATTCTATAAATAGTTAAAAATCTTAGTAATAGAGCGATGAAAACCTTACAAACATATAATTTAGAACATATTCTTTCAAAAAATCTTAAAAAGTACAACTGTAGAATAAAAAAGAATTTTCTTGAAGTGAATAAAATTCAAAAAAATAAAAAATTGAAGATTATTAAAATTCCAAAAAAGATTTCAATTTCTCCAGAAGCAGTTGGTCTAATTGTTGGAGAAGGTTATTTGGGCGGAAGGTCTTTTATTTTTGCAAATTCCAATGAAAATGCAATAAAAATTGTTTTGAAATTTCTTAAACAATTTAAAATCCCCATACGAATTTATTTGGAGATTTCTACTAAGAACACTCACAAAACTTTTCTAAAAAATTGTAAGAAATATTGGGAAGATACATTACATATAAATTTAACAAGAATAAGAGAAAGAAAAGAATTTAATAATATAACTAAACATGGAACAATCCATATATGTATAAATGGAAAAATCATCTGCGAGCTCATAAATTTCCTAATTAAAGATTCAAAACAAAAAATGGAAAAAAACAAAAAATTAGCTATTGGCTATCTTAAAGGTATTTTGGCTGCAGAAGGAAATATTAATGCGAAATCATCTACAAAGTGCCTTTATATGGTAAGGATTAGTGCCTCTAAAAAAGAAGAAAGAGAACATTATAAAAGATGTTTGCAAAAAGGAGGGATAGACATTTATTGTAAAGACATGCCTACAGTATCAAAAGAAGAAGCGAGAAAGAAAGGTTGGAAAACAACTAAAGGAAGAGCAGGATGTGTAATAATCTCTAAATGGGAAAATTTTGTTAAGATTTTAGAATTAAATTTATTAGAAATAAATGAAGAAAAAAGAGAAAAATTCATAAAACACTTTATAAATAATAAATTCACTAGGCAATTTCTAAGTTTTAAATTTTTCCTAGATAAAAAATTCACCATGAAAGAAGCTCAAAAGCTTTTTAATTTTAAAGGAAGGAAGGTGGACAGAGTTTTAACACTATGGAAAGCAGAATATCTTAAGAGATATGAAACAAAACCAAATAGGTTTAAATACAAATTAACCAAAAAATATCTAAAATTATATAAAAAAATAAATTCAGAAATAAACCTATTCAAAAACAAATAATGGCATTAAAAACTAAGAAGATCCCTCAATTTCTTCAGATTCTCTCAAAGTTTTGTTTTTCTTAGAAAAAAACTCAATTGCTTTTTTAAGTTCTGGTTTTTTCTTTGCATATTCTTCTATAGGTATTCTTTTTTGATATGCTTCCATTGCTTGGACCAATGCCTTTGCTCCTGCTTTTGTTCCATTTGGATGAGCATGGACTCCTGCCCCCATAGTAGTTATAAAATCTGTTGTTTTTGCTAAATCTATAAAAGATTTTAATTTTGTTGGGTTTAATCCTCCAGAAATTATAGGGGCACATTTTTTAATTCCTCTCCAAGAATCATCTTCTAAAATCAAATGATGGTGCGTGTCTTCTTTAATTAAATTAATTAAATCTTTATCTGCTTTAGGTATCTTTGCCCAAGATTGTTCAAAAATATGTCCTTTGCTTAATAAATGTAAAATATTGTGCGCAGGAATTAAATCATCTTTAGGAGATCCTTTCATTTTCCCAACACCTGCAGTCCCTGTATGAATTCCTGAAGCCCCTGCAAGTCTTGCAAATTTAGAAAGAATAAGGACACTAAATCCTATTGGATTTTCTGGTCTTGTGAACGCACCATGTGCTGCCCTATGAAAATGAATAAAAACATCTGGATATTTTCTTCTTAAAGTTTGTACTGCCATCCATCCCGCAGTCAATCCATCTATTAAAAATGCATAACTTCCTTTTTCAAAACCCGCATTTTGAATCATCTCACATCTTTCAATCATAGTATCATAATCTGATGCTGAAACATTAAAAGAATGAACTTTCTTTTTTCCTGTTTCTTTAACTGCCTTATCCATTGATTCTTTTACATGTAAAACCATCTTATCATAAGGGCAAAAATCTTGGTTTGCTTGAGGTTCATCATTTTTTACAAAATCTCCTCCACCAACCCAGAAATCATAACAAACTTCAGCATACTCTGCTGAAGTTAATCCCATTTTTGGTTTAATTATTGTTCCTAAAACAGGTCTTCCTTTAATTCCCAAATATTTTTTCATATCATCTAAAGTATAGCTTGGACCATCATATTGTTCAAGCATTGCAGGAGGAAACCAAACATCAAGGAATTTCAAAGCATTGATTTGTTTCATCCCCAAAACATTACCCACAACATAAGTCAAAATATTTTGAATATTTCCTCCACGATCAAATAATCTCCAAGGATATGCAATCCAAACTAATTCTTTTTTTAGATCTAATTTATAAACTAATGCATTCATTTCATGAGAAAAATCGGTTTCAGTTTGAACAGTAAAATTAGTTCCAGTTGAAGATTCTGCTGCAATTTCTGTTGCTGCTTGAAGAGTGTTTAATTTGTCTCCTGGGACAAAGTGAAAAACTGCCAACATATATTCTCCATTTTTAGGATTTGATAAGTTTAAATTAACATATCTCAATTGTTTTTCATTTAAAGAATCTAAAAGCTCTTGTATTTTTTTTGGATATTTTGTCATTTTTCACCTCAATAAGTAAAGAAGACATGAAGAATTTATAAATATAACTAAAAAATAAAAATTTTAAAAAGTCAATCCCATTTAAATGGGATTATTTAGTTTTTTTCTTAGCAGTTTTTTTCTTTGCCATTTTGGGCCACCCCTTTTAGTAATCTAAAAATAGATTGCTCTCAAGTTTTTATACTTATGCCTTTTGAACTCTTTGACCTTCTTTTGTATCTAAAACAGCATATCCTAAACCACTTATTTTCAATCTTATGTCGTCGGAGATTTTGTAATTCTTGTCTTGTCTAGCTTTTTCTCTTTGATTCACAAGTTTTTGTATTTGCTTTGGAATTTTTAGATTTTCTTTTTTTAATAAATCCAATGCAAAAACTTCATCAATTTTTTTTATTGTGTTTATCTTTCCTTGAGCTTTTTCATCTCTAACTAGTTTCCACAAAGCTTGAAGTGCTTTTGGCATATTTAGATCATCATTCATTGCATCTTCAAACTCTTTCAGGTATCTTTTATTTATCTTTTTGTCATCTTTTAAATTTGAGATTAGATTTTTTAGACGTTTATAGGAGTTTTGCGCAGACTCTAAATTTTCTAAACTAAAGTTTAAAGGTTTTCTATAATATCCTGTTAAACAAAAATACCTAAAACTCATCGGAGAAAAACCTTTTTTTTCTAAATCAGACAACAGAGATATATTTCCTAGAGATTTTGACATTTTTCCTTTGTTTATTATTAACCATTGTATATGTAGCCAATAATTCACAAATTTTTCTCCTGTTGCTCCTTCACTTTGAGCAATTTCATTTGTATGATGTATTGGGATATGCTCTTGTCCTCCTGTGTGGATATCAAAATGATTTCCAAGATATTTCATTGACATCGCTGAACATTCAAGATGCCAACCTGGAAAACCTTTCCCCCAAGGAGAATCCCACCTCATAGTATGGTCTTTAAAATGCCCAACTGTAAAAAACCACAATGCAAAATCTTGTGGATTTTTTTTCTCTTTATCCACAATTACTTCTTTTCTAACTCCAACTTCTTTTTCTTCAAGTTTTTGTTTTGTTAATTCTCCATAATTTATAAATTTAGAGATATCAAAATAAATTGCAGAATTAGTTTTATATGTAAATCCTTTTTTTTCTAAAGCTTTTATTAAACTAATCTGTTCTTGAATGTGTTCTGTTGCTCTTGCCCATTTATCTGGCTCTGTAAAATTTAATTTTTTTAAATCATCATCAAATGCTTTGAAATAAAAATCTGCAACTTCTTTTGGAGATTTTGATTCTTTTTTTACTGCTTGCTCCATTTTATCTTCACCTTCATCTGCATCAGAGGTTAAATGCCCAACATCTGTTATGTTAATAACATGTTTAACCTTGTACCCACTATATTTTAAAATTCTTATTAAATAATCTTCCCAAATATAACGATAGAGATTTCCGATATGTTGATGCCAATAAACAGTTGGCCCGCATCCATAAATTTTAACTTCTCCTTTTTTTAGAGGGTTGAAAACCTCTTTTTTTCTTGTTAATGTATTATATAATTTTAAAACCATATTAAATATAAGAAAACTTAATTTAAAAGATTATTATTTTATGGTCACAAACACTGTTGTGCCTTCATAAAATTCTGTTGGCCCTTTGAACACTTCCAATCTATATGGAATTGTACATGGTGGAGCATCTTCTGGAATAGAAAATTTAATTAATTCTGGTAACCCTAAAGAATTTCCCTTATCTAATGTGAAACTTCCAGAACCTCTAAGTAAATATGAGTTTGCTTTAGCTTCACTAAAACTACTTCCACATCTAGTTGTAAATTCAAATTCAGGATCTGCTCTAACCTTAAAATTAAAAACTGCTTGTTCAACACCTTTGTTTTTTACTGAAAATGCAAATCCTCTTGGATCATCTCCTTTTTTAAGAGTAATATCTCTTGATGTTGGATAAACTACTAAAGCTAAATCTTCTTCTGCAAATAATTTACTTATTTCACTTTGAACTTGATTATTAACAGAATCAATAGCATCTTTACTTCCAGAGAAAATATTTTGAATTAAAAAAACTCCAAGAACTAAAACACTCATAAGCAAAACTATTGTTACAATAGTTCCTACACTCATTTCCATTGCTGCTTTAGTTGATTTCATATTAAAATGCTCCCTGGGCAATTGCCTGTTGGGCAATTGGAAGTAAAACTTTGAAAAGTATGATTATCCAAACAGCATAAACTACAATTCCAATAATGCTAAGTATTACTGCAACCTTTCCAAGTTTTGTTTTATTTTTTACTTGTTGAATTATTGAAAAGATTAAAGCTACCACCAAAAATATTATAGGCAAGAATGTTGTTAAAATTGCTAAGAAAGGTCCAAAAAGTGCTAAAAAGGTTCCAGAGATTGCTAATGTAATTCCAACAATTCCTAAATAAGTTAATGTATTTAATTTATCAGATTTCTTTTTACTCACCTTCTTTTTCATATTTAAATTAATAAAGAGACATTTATAAAAGTTATGGGAAATAAGAATGGGAAAAGATAGTGGAATTAAATCAATCTACCTATTTACATATATTTGAATGGGGATGGAGGGACTCGAACCCTCGACACCTGCGTCTTCAGCGCAGTGCTCTCCCCCTGAGCTACATTTACGGTCCTTAAAACCATATATTATTGGTTTCTTAGATCCCCGTTGAGCACGGAGGATTTCCTAGAATCCCCAAAATACTACTAAGTTTTTTTTGTTTTTCTCCATCAAACCCAATTTCCTTATGAAATTTCAAAACAGATTCTCCAAGAATATATATTCTTGTAGGTTTTGTTATTATTCCATCTTTCCTTTTATTAAATGAATTTTGGATTTTTATTGTTGATTTTATATTGAAATGCATATTTAAATATCTTCCTAATTCAAAAATAAAATTATTTTTAATTCCTTCTTCTTTCCACAAGTCTAATCTTATTTGAGGCATTTTTCTATGGGCTTCGTGCATAATTCCCCCTTCGCAAGTAAATACCCGTTTACAAAACTCTTTAAAACACTTTTTATTGGTTTTAATCCAATCTGGGATTAAAAAATCTTTTAAGACTTTTTGTCCTACTGGAACTCCAGAAAGTAAAAATATTCTTGCAATAGGAGAACAATTAACTCCTAAATTAAAAGTTTTTCCAAATTTATTTGTTTTACAACTTCTTATCTTTCCATACACCCCAAAGAGTTTATTTATTCTTTTATTAAAATAATTTAATTCAGAATTATCTTTGGAGGTAAAATCCAATCTCTATTTTGGATCGCCTTGTAAATGGCCATCACAAATTAAATCTCCTACTATTCCTGCAAGAAGAGGAGACGATTTGATTGGAAATAATTTTTTATATCTCTCTAAATGTCTTATTCGATGACCTCTTGTTTTATATGTATTAAGTAACTCCTTATACCTGATTATTACCCCCATATATAAAAGAAATCAAGTTATTTTTTAAATATTCTGAAAAGAAAAATGTAAGTTGGAAATAGGCCACCTTTTGTTGAACTTCGTAATCGAACAGTTCATGTTGACATTTAACTAAGCAGTTTAAAACCTTGCACCAACCAA
>CAZDPO010000008.1:3935-6993 GCA_964507595.1 Candidatus Woesearchaeota archaeon | reverse complement strand
TCGAACAGTTCATGTTGACATTTAACTAAGCAGTTTAAAACCTTGCACCAACCAAGATGCTCGTTCCATCGTAACTTAATACGCTCGTCTCTATACCAGAGCTACCCCTCACGAAGCCTGAGATTTCCTCAGTGGTTTTTTAATTTAGTGGGCGGACCTTCCTCAGAACTTAGAAATCATTCAATAGACTTCCTGACAATTTAATGTCAAAGTTCCGGAGTCAACTATCCAACTTACAAAAAAACAAGATTTTTGAGGTTTTTAAGTTTAACTATTCACATATTAGATGGGCTAAATATAAAAATTTATAAAGTTTAAAGTACTTAAATTTCTATGAAAATAGATCTATTAAGTTTAATAAAAGAAAAAAATTACTTTGTAAGGATAAACCATAAAATAAGAGAGAAAATTCAAAAGAAAAGATTCAAACACAAAAAAATATTAGATGCATTAAAAATCTCTAGGATGACTTTAGAAAGAATTTTAAAAAAAGAGAATTATTGGTGTAACCTGAAAACAATAATTAATTTGGGAGAACTTCTAAAAATTAATGAAAGCGAAATTAAAAGAAACATCCTCCAAATTAAATCAAAAAATTCTTTTCCAATAGTCTTAAAAAAGATACAAATTAGTAAAGCCTTGGCAAGGATTTTCGGACATATTCTTGGAGATGGAGGAATACACCTAATAAAAGGGGAAGGAAAATACCGAGCATTTTATGTCAATAATAATGAAAAACTATTAGATTGTTTTAAAAAAGATATTCTCCAGACATTTGGAGAAGTGAAAATCTATTTTAGGAGAAGAGAAAAGAGGGGGGATGAAATTTGGCTTCCATCTACAATAGGATATTTTCTTTATCTTTTATTAGCATATGATAAAAATATCGAAAAAAGAGTCCCAAAAATAATAGGGGAGAGTAAAAGTGATTGTCTAAAAGGGGCATTCTTACAGGCAATCTATGATGATGATGGATTTCTATATCCAAAGAAAAAAATGGTTGTTATTGCATTTCATAAAATTAATCTCCTCAAAGATATTAAAAAACTTATTTCTGATCTTAAAATAAAATCCAATAAGATTTTAACCCATAATTCCAAAAAAAGATCACAAATGCATTACTTCTCAATAACAGGAAAAGCAAACATAGAAATGTTTAAAGAGAAGGTAAACTTCCTTCATCCCATTAAGAAAGAAAAATTAAACTTGCTTTTAAAAAGCTACAAAAAATAAAAATGTGTGGGATAATTGGATATATTGGAGAAAAGCCTCTTGGAAAAGTTCTATTAAATGGATTAAGAAGATTGGAATATAGAGGGTACGACAGTGTAGGAATTGCCTATTTAAAAGATAATGAACTCAAAGTTAAAAAAGATTCTGGGAAAGTTGATGAAGTAAATTCAAAATTAAAATTAGAAAATATTAAAGGTCTTCTCGGGATAGGACACACTAGGTGGAGCACACACGGAGCACCTAATGAAATAAATTCTCACCCCCATTCAGATTGTAAAAATTCTATTTCAATAGTTCATAATGGAATAATTGAAAATTATTCTTCTCTAAAAAATCTTTTAATTAGTGAAGGGCATATAATTAAATCTGAAACAGACTCGGAAATAATTGCACATTTAATTGAGAAATTTTATTCTGGAGATTTAGAACAAGCAGTATCAAAAACATTAAAGCTGGTTGAAGGAACTTTTGGGTTGGCTGTAATATCTAAAAACCATTCTGAAATAATTGTTGCAAGAAAAGGTTCCCCTTTAATAATCGGTGTTGGAGAAGGAGAAATGTTTGTTGCATCAGATGTTCCTGCAGCTCTAGAACATACTAATAAGATAATTTATCTAAAAGACAATGAAATTGCAAAAATACAAAAAGATAGTTATGAGATAAAGAACTTGAATGGAGGAATTGTTGATTCAAAAGTGCATGAAATAAAATGGACAATTGAAAATTTAGAAAAAGGAAATTTTAAACACTTTATGCTTAAAGAAATATTTGAACAACCAGAAGTTATTAAAAATACTTTAAGGGGGAGAATTAAAGATGGGAAGATAAAACTAACATTAAAAACAAATTTTGATTTAATTAAAAGAATTGTTTTAATTGCTTGCGGAACAAGTTGGCATTCTGCTTTAATTGGAAAATATATTATTGAAAAAATTGCGCATATTCCTGTTGAAGTAGATTATGCTTCTGAATTTAGATATAGAGATCCCTTAATTTCTGAAAAAGACCTTATTGTTGTAATTTCTCAATCTGGAGAAACTGCAGATACTTTAGCTGCATTAAAAGAAGCAAAAGAAAAATCAGCTAAAACTCTTGGAATTGTAAATGTTGTTGGATCAACAATTACAAGAGAAGTTGAATCTGGGATATATCTTCATGCAGGTCCTGAAACAGGAGTAGCTTCAACAAAAGCTTTTACTTCACAAGTGGTTGCATTAATTTTATTAGCACTGCATATTCGACAAGAAAAAAAATTAGAATTAGATAAAGAAATGTTAGAAGAATTAGAAAAACTTCCTGAAAAAATAAATGAGATTTTAAAAAACACAGATAAAATAAAAGAAATTGCTAGAAATTTTGAAAATGCTAAAAACTTTTTGTATTTTGGGAGAGGAATTAATTTTCCTGTTGCATTAGAAGGTGCTTTAAAATTAAAAGAAATTTCATATATTCATGCTGAAGGATATCCTGCTGCAGAAATGAAGCACGGTCCAATTGCATTAATTGATGACCAAATGCCAGTTGTATTTTTAGCCACAAAAAGCAAATTATCTCAAAAAACATTAAGTAATCTTGAAGAAGTTAAAGCAAGAGGTGGAAGAGTTATAGGCATCATTAATAAAGATAATTTAGAAATTAAAAAATTCTTAGACTATGTTCTTGAAGTTCCAGAAACAATTGAAGAACTTTCTCCAATTATCAATACTATTTCTCTTCAATTACTAGCATATTATATTGCAGATTTAAAAGGATTGGATGTGGATAAACCAAGAAATCTTGCAAAATCAGTTACAGTTGAATAGAAGGATTTATAAATTCAATTTAG
>CAZDPO010000008.1:0-3835 GCA_964507595.1 Candidatus Woesearchaeota archaeon | reverse complement strand
ATGACTAAACCTATAAAAATAAAAATAAGATGAAACCAACAGCAGTAGAAAACATACCTGAAAACAAAATAAAAACTGTGAAAGAACTAACAGGTTTTATGAAAAATAAGAAAACTATTTTAATTGCCTCTATAAAAAACATTCCGGCTTCTCAATTTCAAGAAATAGGTAAAAAACTTAGAGGAAAAGCTATTGTTAAAGTTCCTAAAAAAAATATGATTTTAAGAGCTATTGAAGATTCAAAATTAAAACAAAGTGAAGAATTTAAAAAAAATATTAGTGCTAGCATAGCTTTACTTTTTTCAGATTTAGATTCTTATGATTTGGCAGCAGAATTAATTAAAAATAAAACTCCGGCAAAAGCAAAAGTTGGCCAAATTGCTCCAATAGATATTGAAATATCTGCTGGACCAACAGACCTTGTTCCAGGACCTGCAATTAGTGAATTAGGTGCCTTGGGAATACAAATACAAATTAAAGAAGGTAAAATTGAAATAAAAGAATCAAAGATTATTGTTAAGGAAGGCGCTAAAATTTCGCAAGGTGCTGCAGATATTATGGGGAAATTAGATATTAAACCATTTACAATTGGATTTACTCCTTTGGCAGCATTAGATAATGAAAAAGGAATTATATACACAAATATTAACATAAATCCTGAAGAATTTACAGAGAATCTTAAAACTGGATTTGGAAAAGCTTTGGCTTTTGCTGTCTCAGTTGGATATTCAAATGAAGATACAATCAGATTCTTATTATCAAAAGCTTTAAGTCATGAGATAGCTCTTGAAAAATTAACTCCTCAAGAAGAAACTAAAGAAACTGCACCCGAGGGTGTACCCTCAGACCAAGTAGGTCCCGAGGAAGAATTAAAAGAGAGCAAAGAAAAACCAGTAGAATCTAAAGATGCTCCTTCAGAAGAATCTGAAGTTAAAGAACAATCTCAAGAAAACAAATCAACTCAAACTCCTGAAGAAAAATCTAAGGGAGAGGATAAATAAATGGAATATATATACGCAGCACTTTTGTTGCACAAACTCGGTAAAGATGTTAATGAAGAGAATGTGAAGAAAGTTGTTGTAGCTAGTGGCGTAGAAGCAGATGAATCAAAGGTAAAATCTTTGATTGCAAGTCTTAAAGATGTAGACATTGCTAAAGAGCTAGAAAACGCTAGTTTGGTTTCAGCTGCTCCGGCAGGTGCAAGTGCCTCTGTAGAAGCAAAGCAAGAAGAAAAACCAAAAGAAGAAAAGAAAGCAGCTGCAGCAGAAGGGCTTGGTGCTTTATTTGGATAATTTTATTTTTAATTTTAAATAAAAAGCATCAGACCCTTTCTCTTCGTAGTCTAGACACTAATTCTTAATTAGATAACTTAACATATACAATAGAAGGAAGTGCTTGGAAATGGTTTCTTAGTTTTGGCCTGCTTTGTGGATTAATTTGGATATTTAAAAGATAGTTCTTAAATATATATTTTGTAATATATATTATGGAAGATATATTTTAGAATATAACTCCTTTAAATTAATGCTAGAACTTTTTTAATCCTTCTATAAAAAATCTCTTTTTAAATTTTGATATTTTTAATTTTTTTATTAAAACTAAAAATTTATTTTTTAATTTATAAAAAACTACAAATATGGGGAAAAAGTTATTTGATTCTTTACTAATTTGATTTAAAATAAATTTTCTTTTTTCAAAATATTCTTTTTTTGAAAAATTATGATTTTTCTTAAAACCTTTTCTTTTTTTTCTTGCCAAGATATATATTGTTTTGGGAAATACCTTATTCTTATCTAAAATTAAGATGGGTTCTAGTCCTGATTTTATCATAGCATTTTTAATAGAATTCTTACTGAAATAATGGGTGTGTGGAATTTCAAAAAAAGTTGTTAAAGAAAGATCTGGATTAGACATATTTGGAACAGACATAAAAACTAAACCGTCTTCTTTAAGAGAATTACTAATTTTTTTTAAAACAGATAAGGGGTCCAGCATATGTTCTAAAACATTTCTTATGCTAATAAAATCAAAGAAATTTTTATATTTTTTATTCCAATTACTTTCTCCATCTTTAGCAATTACTTTAAATCCTCTTTCTTTAAGTTCTTTTATACAAGCCTCAGAAGGTTCAATAGTATAGAAATCAGAATCTTTTTTTAATAGAAAGGATCTTAAACATTCCAAATCAATTCCATCTCCTGCCCCAATATCTAAGATAGTTTTAGGAGAAAATTCTTTTATTTTAGCTTTTTTTAAAGACATAAAAAATTCAATTATTCTTTCTTTCCTAAATTCACTATCTTTAGATTCAGAATTAATGGAAACTCTTGAGAAATCATAATCTACCTTATAAAAAGCATTATATGTTCTTTTATCCCAATGAGGATTTAATCTAATTAGTCCACAATCTCTGCATATCTCAACAAAAAGATCTTTTTTTTCAAATAATCTTTCATAATCTTTACCCCTGCATATAGAGCATTTTTTTTCATAAATAAATGTTTTTTTCATAAATTCTAGAGAAATAAGAGTTATTTAAAGATATTTATAGTCATTTAAGAATTTTGCTCTCTTTATTACAATAAACTTATTTAAAAAAGCTAACTATATTATATTATAATAATATTAATAAATAAACGCCCTGCCAGGAGAATATTAAAAGTGATACATTCTTGTTTTATTATACTAAAATGCACATGCCGAGCAATTAAAGTTAGATATTTAAAAGATATTTTATACCCCCATAATATTTATAAATAAAAATGAGGATAGATTCTTATGAGAACCTATAGAGCAATCACAAAGATGCTAAAAGAAGATCCAGAACTCTCTTTAAAATTATACTTTATTGATATGTCTTATGGGGTTAAAAATTTTCGTACAGCCTCAATTTATGAACCAAATCCTTATGAAGGAAAGGTAGCAAATCCTGAAAGTGGTCTTGATCAACAAGTCTTAGAGGGACCAAGGAGAAAAAGATTTGATCATAGTTTTAAAGCAAAACACACTATACAAGCTTTAGATTTGCTAGAAAGAACTTGTAGTGGAAAAAAAGGATTAAAAGATAAAGTCCAAGAGAGTAGAGGAAATAAATATTTTGCCTCAAGAAATTACAGACCCCACATCCACGGGTATGGATTTCCTAAGTCCGGTTTAGATACGTGGATATTCAATGATTTTATGTTTGAAATACAACAAGAAAAAGAAGGGAAAATGATTTTGAATGCCACAAGTGGAGAATTTTATGTTCATGGTACTAAAGTTTCTTCTATTCCAATTGCTAGTGTTGGAGAAGCTGTTGCATTTTATCAAGATCATCCTGTAAATAATTCAGTTTTAAGAAATCTTCAAAAGGGAATTTTACTAAAAGAAGGAATTTCAAAGTATGCGGGTTTAGAAATAGATGAAAATTTTCTCAAAAATGCAGAAGGAATATTTGCTCAAGAATTTTTAGATGAATATGACTTTGCTTTAGAAAGTTTAACCCCTTTTAATATTCCTAAAAAAGTTCAAACAAGAATATTTCTTGCTATGTTGTTTGATAAGTTTCATTCGAAAAAGAATTAAAAATCACGCCCCTGCCATGCATTATATAGAAATGATTACGCCTTTGTTTAATTGTGAACTTATTGATTTATCGAAGATAGTAGAATTTTTAAAAAGAGTCATCATCCAAATTTTATTTTTTCTATCTCTTTCCTGAACAAATGTAAATCCTTTTCTATTATATTCCAAACTCTATCAATATTTACACCAAAATAAGCATGGCTTAAAATATCTCTAAAACCTGCTATGTCTTTCCATGGAATACTTGGATATTTTTCTCTGAACTGAT
>CAZDPO010000007.1:0-24409 GCA_964507595.1 Candidatus Woesearchaeota archaeon | reverse complement strand
ATTTTAGAGAATAACTAATTTTCGGTTTTAGATTTTAAACTCCGGACAACACTAAAACACCAAAATGTTTAAAAAAGGAGTTAGTTTAAAAAATATACAATGAAAGTGATTGGGTTTAATTTTTCAAAAATCTCTGTAGAGAAAAAAGGACCAATGGATAAACAACCAGAGGTAAAAACATCTGTAAATATACCTGAAATAAAAGAAGTTCCATCTGATTTATTTAAGACCAAAGAGGTTCCATTAGAAGTAACATTCTCATATTTAATAACTTATGAACCTAAAATAGCAGAACTTTCTTTTGAAGGAAGTCTAATGCTTTTAATTGATCCAAAAGAAGCAAAAGAGATTTTAAAGAATTGGAAAGAAAAGAATATGCAAGAAGAATTCAAAGTATTTGTTTTTAATGTTATTTTGAGAAAAGCTAATATTAAAGCTCTTCAATTAGAAGATGAGATGGGTTTGCCAGCACATTTTCAAATGCCTTCTTTAAAGATACAAAAACAAGAAAAACCCAGCAAATAATTTTGTTGTTTTTCTTTAAGTTTTCCTTAAACTATATAAATTAAATTTATTTCTTTTATTTATGAAAATTTCTCAAGAAAAGAAAAATAAGATTTCAGAGCAGATTCTAGCATATGTTTTTTCTCAAACACCCAAACTATTATTTACTTCTCAAATTGCTCTTGAGTTAGCAAGAGATGAAGAATTTATCAAAGGTTTGCTAGGGGATTTGAAAACCAAAGGGCTTTTAGTTGAGGTAAAGAAGAATTCACAAGGAAAAGATTATTTGAGGAGAACAAGATGGAAGCTTTCAAACAAAGTATATAACTATTATAAACAAGACCAACAGAAAAGCTATATTCAAGAACCCTAAACCTTTTTAAGATTAAATAATGATTCTTATTTATGGATGAAATAAAGAGGTCCTTTGAAGAAATAAAAATAGATATTTCTTATCTTGATTCAGATTTAAATCTCATGAAAGAAGAGTTTACAGAAATTAAACAGGGTTTCAAAGATATTGTTTCTATTTTAGGAACTTTTAAAGAAAAATTGACTTTTTTAGAAGGATCTTTAAAAAACATCTCTTCGACACAAGACAAGAAGTTTCCAGCGGAAATAAAGGGGTCTTCGACACACCAATACCTCTTTGAGGCGTTAAAAGGCCAAAATATGGGTATTTCCATAGGAAATGAAGGGGTTTCGACAGACAGACAGACAGACAGACAGACAGACAAAAACCAAGAAATAACTCCTGTTAGAACCGAAATTGATGAAAAATACACTAAAAAATACACAGAAAAAAATACCATAGATTCTGCAGCAGATATAATAGATTCTTTAGATAATATAAAAAAACAAATTAGATTAAAGTTCAAAAAACTAACAGATCAAGAAATGCTGGTTTTTTCAGTAATATATCAATTTGACGAGGAAAAGGGTTATTCTAACTATAAAATGCTGGCAAATAAGCTCAAATTAACAGAAAGCTCTATCCGAGATTATGTTGGAAGATTATTGAAAAAGCAGATACCTATAGAGAAGACAAGAACAAATAATAAAGAAATTGAACTCACAATTAACAAAAATTTAAGGAAAATAACTAGTTTAAGCACAATTCTTAAACTTAGAGAGCTCTAACTATCGACGATAAAACTTTAAACTTTAGTCATTTTAATAGTTAATTTGCTCACCGAATAACTAAATCTCTCTTTTATTTGTTTGATTTCTCTTTATTTTCCCTATCCTTACACTTTCATACTCTTTTTTTAATTAGTTTTCTTTTAATCTAATTATCCTCACTTTATGTTTCTTGGCTCTAATATTCACTGATATTTTGAGATTTTTTTGAATTTTTAATTGATTTAACTCTCACTTTTGCTTTTTTTACCATCTTTTCCTTCATATTTTCAGGTATAAATACCCTCTTTTTACCATTTTCCTCTATTATCTCTTCTATTAGGCCCTCACTTTTTGATTTTATAGTGTTTATTTGGCCTCTAATAGTTGATCTCTCTTTTCCAAGCATTGCAGCTAGATCATCGTAACTAAGTTTCATGTCACTATTTAAAAGTACCCACACTATAGCCCTTTCAGTTACTGAAAATTGGTCTAATTTTGGTGTTTGAACAGCTGTTTGAACAGCTGTTTGAACAGCGTAAACAGCTGTTTGTTTGTTAGACAGCTGTCTGGGTGTTTTAAACACCCTGTTTGTTTTTAATTCATTCATCATAGCTAGTACATTTTTAAGGCTTTCAATTTCATTTTGAATCGACGATAAAACGTCTTTAACATCATCCATGTCCTTTTTTTGAATATTTTTTTCAGAATCAAGGTGTTTGATCCAACCACTAACAGAAGCAATATCTTTTTTTACACTTTCAAAGCCTTTTTTTGTATCTTCTTTTATCTGTTCAATCTCTTTTTTTCTAGAAAATAACCAAACCATAATATATTTTGTAATATATACTTTAAATACTTTTTCTTTTTCGACGCTAAAAACCCAAAAAAAGAGATAAAAAACCACCAAAAACACAACAAAAAATAACAACAAAAATACAAAACAAACAGCCTGTCCAAAGAACAAACAGCAAAAAACACCCATAAACAGCCTGTTTAAACACCCCTAAACACACTGTTTAAAAAACAAACACCCAAACAGCAAACAAACAGCCTGTCCAAAAACAGCAAAAACCAAAAACAATCTCCGACGATAAACCCTTTAAACACCCTGTTTAAACAGCAGAGTATGATTAAATTTAAGATAATTTTTAAAAATATAATCTAAAGAACCACGCCCTTGAAAAGAAAACATAACTAAGCTAACCTAAGTGCACAATAAACATTATAGCCAAGAATATAAGTGTTTAAATATAATTACAAATAATTTTTAAAATGGAAAAAGAATCAAATATGAAAAGTGTCTTTGAAATGGATATGGTGCTAGTAAGGGAATATCCTTTAGTATCTTTTAATGGAAAACTTGTTGTATACGATCCCCTTGAGCACACCTTAGAGAAAGGGGAAATTGCAAATTATTTTGATACAGAAACACTAGATGTTAAAGAAGGAGCAATTACAGATGTAAGGTATTCAAATCCTTTTAAATTTCCAATTTATATTATTGATGGAAAAGGAAATATGTATCACCGTGTTTGGCCAAAGGTCGACTCTTTTGGAAATGTTTTAAGAGATCAGAGTGTTGTTGCAAGGGAAATCTTATCAAAGACTTCTCCAAAAGAAGCAAGAAAACTAATAAATAGTTTAGAAAAAGGTCTTGTTAACAAAGCTAACCTAAGTGCACAAGAATCTCAACAACCGGTTTCAGATCATCCTTTAGAAGAAGGAACAGTTGGAAGAACGCAAAAAATATCTAATCAAATTACAAGAAAACCAATAACCTTTAAGCCATTACCTCAAAAGCCTTAGAAAAAGCGCTTAAAATTCTTAATTTCTCAAAAAAACAATTTTATGTGTGAAAACTTCGCACAATATACATTAGGAGTAGTTCGTATTTTTTAACCCGAACGGTAACTATTTTGTAGTTTTCGTATTTATTTAAATATACGAATGTTCTTATTTTTAAATGCCAGCCATAATTTGTAAAAATTGCGGAAAAGAGGTAATTGCTCATTCAAAACAATTATGCACAACTTGCTATAAACGTTTGCTTTGGAAACCTAAATTAAGGATTTGTGAAAGATGTAAGCGAGAAAAATTTCACCATGCAAAAGGGTTGTGCTCTGGGTGCTATCAGAGTGTTTTCAAGCTCGAATCAAATAAAGCATGGAACTATAAAAAATACCATAATCTAGATTTGGAAGAATATAGAAAATTAACAAAAAAGTGTGTTATTTGCGGTTTTGATAAGGTTGTGGATTTACATCATTTAGATGAAAATAAGAACAATAATTATGAGAAAAATCTAATTGGACTATGCCCAAACCACCACAGGATGATCCATAATCTTGAATTTAGAAAAGAAATGAGAAATATTCTTTTGGAAAAGGGATATGTTTTGCCAGAAGATCCAAAATTAGATTTTTCTTTAAATTAATCTAAAACTTTGTATCTCCAGTTATGATATTGATCTCTTTCTTTGCAAACATCTCTAAAATAAAATAAACCTTCATCTTTAAACCCAACATATTTTCTCATGTCATATGTTTTTTCATTTCCCCAATAATCTTCAAAATAAAATCTTACTGTAAAATAATCACCTTTTCCTTCATTGTAAACATAAACCCTGTAGGTATCAGCATAATAGCCAGATTTATCTTCTTTTATATGTCTGCCATATGAATCATAATTTCTATCTGAATAGTCTGTGCCCCAATCCCAAATATGTTTTTTAATAGGTTCATATTCTGAATAATACCTTCTGTCTCTATCTTTAATATAATAATATGTTTTTTGAGTAGGTTTTTGAATAACAGTTATTGTTTCTTTAGTTGCCACATTCTGGTTTTGAGGTGTTTGAACAATATTATGCGAATTTACAGTATTATATGAATTTGATATAACAGAACTTGTTGATTTTGAGTTTCCAAAATTTAATCCAATTAAAATCATTATAAATACAAGAACAATAAAAACCAACCCAATCAGCATTTCAATAGCTCTATCTCTTTCCATAATTCCATAAAATTATTTGATTATATAAGCATTATTGCATTTAATAGCTATTATTAAAAAATTACAATAAAAAATAAAAAAATAAAAAAAATTCCCCTATTTTCTAGGTTTTTCTTCTGTTTTTGGTGTTGCCATGTTTACTTTAAGGGGTCTTCCATCAGCATCTTGTCCTTCCATTTCTTTTATAGCTTCTATTGCAGATGCTTCTTCCTCAAAGGTAACAAAACCAAAACCTTTTGATCTTCCACTAGATTTGTCAGCAATAACAATTGCTTCTTGGATTTTTCCAAACTTTTCAAATAAATCTACAAGTTCTTTAAACCCATATCTAAATGGTAGATTCCCAACATATATTTTGTTTGTCATTTAAACCTCCAATCCATTCTATCTACCAAAAGAAATTTTTCTTTTGTATATTCATATGTTTTTCAGATTTTATAAAATTAACGATCCAAAACTATATAAAGAAGTTCGCATAATCAATTGAATGAATCAGAAAGAGGTTAAGGTAAAAGCAATTATCTTTGATGTTGGAGGTGTTTTACAACTTCCAAAAACACTTGTAAGGTTAGTTCAAGACACACACTTAGTCGGTGTTCCAGCACATTGCGGGCATAGAAACAAGAACATTCACGAATATCTTGCAAACAAATTAAAGATAGTTCTTGATCAATGGTTTGATGCAATAGATACTGCTTATGCAAAATCAATAGAAGGGAAACTAACAGAAAAGCAAGTTTTAAATGTAATATCTAAAAACTTGAATGTGGGCAAAACCAAATTAAAAAAATGGTTGATTGGAGCATATAGAAAAAATGTTTCATTAAACAAAGAATTATTATCTCAAGCAATTGAATTAAAAAAACAAGGATATAGAATTGCAATTTTATCAGACCAATGGCATTTTTCAAAATTAGCTTTAATGCCGAGAAAATTAACAAAACATTTTTCTCCAGTTGTTGTTTCATGTGATGTTGGAGTTAGAAAACCAAACCAGAAAATCTATAGCATTATTCTAGAAAAATTAAGATTAACACCTTCAGAATGTTTGTTTATTGACAATCAAGAATGGAACATAAGGCCTGCAAAGAAATTAGGTATAAAAACAATATTATTCAAAAATAACAAACAGCTGTTTAAAGAAAAACAATGGAGAAAGTTGTTTGAACAGCCTGTTCCAAGGCCCTTAAAATGAACACACAAGAATTTCTTAAAAAAATAGAAGTTGAATTAAAAATATCTAAAAATTCAGATTATACTTTACAAAGATATATGGATTTAAATAAAAAATTTCTAGAATTTATTAAAAAACAGCCAGAACAAATAACAGAAGATGATGTGAAAACATATGTTGCAGAAAACCTAAGTGATAGGGCAGCAACTTCAATAATTGTTTTTTTAGCAGCAATAAAATATGCATATTCTTCAATTTTAAAAAAAGACATAACCTCTTCTATAAAAAGACCTAAAAGAGAAAAAGCATTGCCTGTTGTATTATCTAAATCAGAAATAAGAGCATTAATAGAAAATTTAGAAACAAAAAAATCTAAGTTAATGGTTTCTTTAATATATGCTTGTGGAATGCGTGTTTCAGAGATAGTGTCTTTGAAATTAAATGATTTTGATTTTTTAGAGAAAGTTGGGCAAATTAGGCAAGCAAAAGGAAAAAAAGATAGGGTGTTTAATATTCCAGAATCTCTTTCAAAAAAACTTGAAAAGCAAGTAGAAACTCAAAGAGAATTAAATCAAGAATATGTTTTTTCAGGAAGAAACGGAAAAATGACTTCTAGAAATTTACAAAAAATAGTTTCAAAAGCAGCAAAAAAAGCAGGAATAAACAAAGATGTTCATGTTCATACATTAAGGCATAGTTTTGCAACACACCTATTAGAAAATGGAGCAGATTTAAGAATTATACAGACCCTGCTTGGGCACTCTTCAATCTCAACGACAGAATTATACACCCATATTTCAAATCAACAAATTAAAAAAGTAAAATCCCCATTAGATGTAATGTAAAATGGAAAATAAAAAAAATCCAAACAAAATTTTTGGAATAATTTTAAAGATTTTATTAACTATTTCTGCAATTGTTTATGTTATTTTAGTTATAGAAGAATTAACTCATCCAATTTATAATTCTGTACTTGGGGCAATCATGATTGTTCTTATGTTTTTATTTTTTCTAGTAGGATATTTGTTTTTATATAAAGATGAAAAAATTTCGGGATGGATTTTTATGGTTTGGTACGGGATTTTGTGGGTTTTGGCACTTTGGGTTTGGTCTGATGCAGGCATGGTTTTATTGTTTGGAACCATAATACCTATCTTAGGGGCCATTATTTTAATTAAAGCATATTTTAAAAAAATAAAGACATTAATTTTAAAATGGAAGAATTAGAAAAACTTAAACAAGAAAATTTAGAATTAAGAAAAGAAATTGAAAGATTAAGTCAACAAAGAGGTAAAAATCAGAAGATGGGAATGGCAAGCAAAGCAAGTTCTGGAAAAATAATGTCTAAACCTGCTTTTGGATATAAAATAGAACAAGGAAAATTAATAAAAGATGAAGAAAATTCAAGAAAAATTCAAGATTTATTTCAAGAGTTTTTACATGAAAATGTTAGTTTAAATCATCTGGCTAGGAAATATGGTTTTTCTGTTAATGGAATTAAGAAAATTCTAAGAAATTTTACATATATTGGAAAAATAAAATTTGATAATCAAACACACGAAGGCCAGCATGATGCAATTATTTCCTCAACAGATTTTAATCATGTTCAAGATAAGTTAGATAAAATTTTAAAGAGAAATTAGTAAAAATTATTTTGTAATTCAACCATTCCTTTTTTTAAAAAAAAGCAAGAATCATTTTTGATTTTATATGCAGTATAATCACACCCAAGAAGCCTTGTTTGTTCTGGACCATCTTTACGAAGATAAGACTCTTTTGGGTTTAAATTAAATCCAGATCCACACATGGTATATAAGGAGATTGTATCTGCACCATAATTAGTAAATTGAATATTCACTGGAGCTTTTTCTTTTTCACAACTTGCCCCTAAAAGCAACAATCCCCCAATTAAAAAATTCACCAATCTTTTCATAGTTAATAAAGATAAAACCTATTTTTAAAGATTATTATAATAGATTTCTAATTAACGTTTAGAACTTTGTCTCTTAGCTCTAGCCTTTGAATCTCCAGGCTTATAAGCTTCTTTTCTTCTAACATCTGCAACTAAAAGATTTCTATCATATTCTAAAAAAGCTTTTTCAAGTTCTTCAGATTTTGTGAAATTTAAAATTCCCCTTGCTAAAGCAAGTCTTGCAGCATCAATTTGCCCTTTTTCACCACCTCCACTAGTAGTTATTTTTGCGTCAAATTCCAGTTTACCTAAAACATTTTCTGCAATTTTTAAAGGCTCTAATATTTTTAACTTATCAAATAATTGTAATCCATTATAATCTTTTTTATTTATTGTAACTTTTCCAGTACCTTTAACCATATTAACTCTTGCAACTGCTCTTTTTCTTTTTCCTGAACTAACTATCCTATTCATTTTAATTTTGTTTCTTCAAGTGCACAACTTGAATTGATTTAATTTTTTTAGGTTTTTCAACCTCCAGAACTTCTTTTCCTTTAAATTCTTCAGGTATTTCATTATAACATTTTAATCTTTTCCAAGCAATTCTTCCTCTTCCAACTCTGTGGTCTGGGAGCATGCCTCGTATGGCTCTTTTTACTATTTTTTCACTTGATCTATGGTGTTTTGGACCTTTTTGACTTGAACCAAATCTAGATCTTTTTTCAAAAAACTCTTCTTCAATATTTTTTTTATTTCCTGTTATAATAACAGAATTACAATTAATTACATTTATTTCTTCACCTTTTAACAATAATTTAGCAACTAAACTAGCTAATCTTCCCATTACCATGTGTTTTCCATCTATTATTTTCATTTTTTAATTATTTTAACTGCTTTCGCATCTTTATTATCTTTAATTTCATCCTTTAACAATCTTACTTCACAATTTGATTTTAACAACTTTTCCCTTGCAGTTTCAGAGAAATTTATAGCAGCAACTCTAATTTTCTTTTTAACTTCTCCAACAGAAAGAACTTTTCCAGGAACAACAATAATATCTCCTGCTTTAGATTGCTTTTCAATTTCATCTAAATTAATTGAATATTGTTTTCTAGTAGGTCCAGATAATATTGAAGCAAGTTCTAACCATTTTTTATTTTTCTTAGCTAAAATTATTGTTGCTACTAGCTCTGGATTTTTCTTTTTAATTAATTGGTTTTCAATTTTAGTTTTTGTTTTTACCATTTTAATATATTTTTACGAGAATTAGATTTCTAATTCCCGCTAACGCTGAACGAGTTCAACTCGCAGGTGTAATTTGTAGCTTTTGTTTGTTTATAAAGTTTATGCAAACAATAATTTCATTTAAAGGAGAGGTTATTGTAAGGGGAAACTTGGTTCCCCTCAAATGCAAGGGACAGGATTTGAACCTGCGTAAGCATAAGCTAACAGATTTTGAGTCTGTCCTGTTTGACCGCTCCAGCACCCCTGCATATAAAAAATTAAACAATAAAGTGTATAAAAAGCTTTATACTTCAAAGTGTAACCATTGTATAGAAACAACAGAATACAAAGATTTATAAATAACTTTAAAGTGGTAAATTTATGGAAAATAAAGCAGATTTGACTCAAGAAATAGGTTATTCTCAATTGGAAATACCTGAAATATCTAATTTTTCAGATCAAAATGCTGATTTTGAAGATCTTGGAAAAGAAAAAATAAGTGTGTTAAAAGAAGCTATTTCAGACATTCAAATCTTAATTCAAGAGAGACAAGACCTTAGTTTAGAAATCTTAGGGGAAGGAGAAATTCTTAAAACAGAAATTAATAATTTTCTTTTAGATAATGATAATCCAGAGCTTACAGATAGAGATGCTTTAATGGAAAAAACAAGTTTAAGATCAAAGAAAATAGCAATATCTGAATTACAATTAAATGAAAAAATAGATTGTTGGAAAGATATAGCTGTTTTAAAGAAAGAACTAAGAATATATGAAAAAGAACTTAAAGAAAGACAAGGAAGAATTGAATCTCTAAATAAATTATTAAGGGAGACAGAATAAAATGTTACAAGGATCAATAACAGTCGAAGAATTAAGTAGAAAATTAAAACCTTTGTTCGGAGATAAAATAGATAAACTATATCTAAGATATTCTATTGCAGATTCACTTGATGAAAAAAACGAAATTTTACAATTTTTAAAAGTATTATATGAAAAAAACCTAAGTAAATTGCTAGATCAAGGAATTCTTTTAACCCCCCCAAAACAAAAAGATGTTCAAGGAGAATATCCTCTTGCTCAAGTAAGCTATAACAACAAGAATTTATTTTCTTTTGGTTTAAATGAAAGAGACTGGCCAAGACATGTTTGTATTAGTGGAATGAGTGGAAGTGGTAAAACTACTTTTGCATTTAATATTCTTAAAAACTTAATTGAAAAAGATAAACCTTTTTTAGTTTTTGATTGGAAAAAATCTTTTAGACCTTTAGCAAATGCAAATTCGGAAATGTTAGTATTTACAGTAGGAAACGATGCTGTAAGCAATTCATTTAAAATGAATATAAATCAACCCCCAAAAGGTGTTGAACCAAAAGAATGGATAAATGTTTTATGTGATATTTTAACAGAAAGTTTTTGTGTTTCTTTTGGAGTTCATAAAGTTCTTTTAGAAACATTAGACGAGATGTTTGAAAAATGGGGAGTTTATGCAGGTGGAAAACATTATCCTAATTGGCAACATGTTAAGAAAATGTTAGAAATAAAATCAAAAGAATCAAAGGGAAGAGAAACTCAATGGTATGAAAGTGCATCGAGAATTGCAAGTGTTTTAACTTTTGGAGCTTTTGGAAAAGTTATAAATTATGAAGGCAAAAAGGCATTGCCTATTGAAGATTTATTTCAGAAAAAAGCAATATTTGAATTAAATTCATTAGGAAATATCGAGAAGAAATTCTTTTGTGAATTTATGTTAACTTATATATACAAGTTAAAAAAAGCAAAAGAAAACAAAGTAGATGATTCATTTAATTATGCGATTTTAGTGGATGAGGCTCATAATGTTTTCTTGAAAAATAAAACAAATTTCCTTTCAGAATCTGTGACAGATATGGTTTATAGGGAAATGAGAGAATATGGAATAAGTTTAATTTGCTTAGATCAACATATTTCAAAATTAAGTGATACTGTAAAAGGAAATAGTGCTTGTCATATAGCTTTTCAACAGCAATTACCTGAAGATATAAGAGATATTAGTAATTTAATGCAATTAGGAGATAAAAAAGAATATTTTTCAAGACTTCCAGTAGGTTCTGCAATAGTGAAATTATCTGAAAGACACAATTCACCTTTTCTTATTCAAGTTCCTTTTGTAGATTTAAGAACTAAGATGTTTAGTGATGAAAAAGTATCTTTAAGAATGGATTGTTTAATCAAAGAACTTGATATTAAGAAAAATGATCATGAATTTGAACAAGCTTTAGTAGGAGAAGAAAAACAAATCTCAATTGAAATACCTATTACTCAAAAAAAACAAGTAATCGAGACAGTTGAACAATCAACAGGGCAGTTAACAGAACAAGAAATTAAAATAACAGAAACATCTGCTATAAAAGAACAATCCTTAACTAAAACACAAGAGGTTCTTTATGAATTTACTTTAAATAAATTAAATCAAGGCCTAGAATTTAAAAAAATAGAAAATTTACTTGAAACAGGTTTAGCAGATTCATTATACACTTTACAAGATGTTTTAATTGTTATAAATAAAGCTCTTAAACAAAGATTAGACAAAGGTGCAACAGCAGAAACAAAATTAAAGAGTTTTTTAAATATTCAAGATACAAATGTAAAAGAAGATTTAACAGCTGATGAAAAGAGATTTATATCTTTCCTAGATATAAATTTAAATCATGAATATTCAACAATAGAAATTTATAAGAAAGTAGGAATGTCTACTAGAAAAGGAAATATTATTAAAAATAAACTTTTAGAAAAAGGATTAATTAATATAGAAGAGAAAAAATACGCAAAAGGTTGGAAAAAATTAATTAGACCTTCAATTTCATATTCACTACAAAACTAAATAAAAACAAAAACATCATTTCAAAAAGCAAACATAAATCGTCAAAACATATAAAGAACAAACAAAATATCTTAAAAAATATTTAACTTGTTCCAAATATAAAAAATAGATTTATGCCTTTGTATTGAAATACCTTAATTGACCGAAACAGGACAATTAAAGACCAGTGAAATACCCAAAACCTGCTGAAACATGCATAAATTAGGCACTGAAATACCTGAATTCTAATTAGAAATAAATATGAAATACCTTTTAACAGGATTTTTTATCGTCGAAATACCTATTCGCGCGAACTCACACGGACTCACGCACGCGAAATATGTTTTGAATATATAATTTTAAACTGAAATAAGTCAATAAACATAAACATTCATCAAAATTTTGTCAATTATGGAAACTTTAATTAAGTCAGACACAATTATTTGTATCTTTATTTTCTTTGTAATTTTTGTAAGCTGGATTGCATGTGAAATCTTCAGCACAAAATCAAAAACAAAGCGAATTCCTTTTAGAATTTCTGTGGGGTGTGGAATTTTTGTTGTTATAATGATTCTTCTAGACATGGCTAATTTTTTTCAAGCACATCTTCCCCAATAAACTTAACTCCCTTGTAGTTCAACTTGTTAGAGCATCACTCTTCAATGTGAAGGTTCTAGGTTCGAATCCTAGCAGGGGAGCAAATTCAAATTAGTAAGTCAATTAATCATTACAAACAAAAAACTTTTCAATTATGAAAACAACAATTAAAACAATCCTTTGGATTGTAAGTTTCCTTTCGGCGATAACAATCAACCTTGATGCTAATGCACAAACTTCCGAGAAGAGTCCTTATGACTCAATTCCGATAACGAGGACAATGGTTATAGATATGGTGTATGCAGGAATATTATCTAATGTGAATTTTTCTACAGATGGCCCTTCATGTCAATACAGGAGTTTCTTTCAGGGTCGGCAGTATGATGACATGGAAGCCTACAAAATGGTTTGCATTTAAAACCTGGGGAATTGCTCAAGTAGAATCTGTCGGAAATGTTTCGGGCATGGCTCAAGCATGGATTGTGTTTTATCCATTGAAGGATTTTTCAATCGAGGCAGGATATAGGTCAACTTTACCAACAGAACAACGACCACTTCCACCTACTGCCAACTCTCAATTTGAAACCTGGAGTGAATGCCAAATTGTTGGAGCAGCACCAAACATTAAACTAAAATACTCTGGGCAAATTTATGATGCTGGGTTGGGTCTTGCATATAGAAATGGGGGCTTAGAATATTCTGCGATGGTTGGAATTAAATTTCTGAAAATTTCTGGGTGGTACAATCAACCCACAAAACAAGGAGGATTAGCATTAACCCTTGATACAAAAGATGTTTATAATACCCTCGTACTCAAACAAGATGTTTTAGCCAACATCATAATAATTCATTTGCCTCATGGTTGGGAGTTATATTCTGATAATGGCGTGGATATGAAAATCAATAAACTAGTTCGGTGTGAAACTGGGATCTTAAAGACTTTTGAGTCTAAATTGATTCGGGGACTATGCGGTGTGGGATATAATCATGTTGATAAATCAATAAATGTTTATTTCTTCCCACATTTTTAACAAATTAAATCATATAGGGCAGAGCTATTTAGTTTTTGAGAATAGTGCTTACTGATGTTTTTCATCTTCTGAATCAGCTCTTGCCCTTTTTTAAACTTAGGATTTTTTTAATTTAATATAAATATTTTTTAACTTATGAGCAAAAACAATTTCATACGCGTCCGAAGAGTTGGAATAAACAAAATCCTTTTTGAGGTTTCTTCTCCAACTGAAAACAAACTCCCCTTTGGAATGCAAGCTTCAACATGTTTTGGAGCAAACATATATTTCCATAATAATAAAATGTCAGGAATTTCTCTTACAGGTTCAATGTTTTTTCCAAAGATCATGTTCGAGAAAGGTCCAAGAATATTGACTGGGGTGGGAATAAGATTAAATCCTCTGGATCAAGAGTCAAGTTCTTTTAGATTCTTTCACTTGAGCATTTGTTCATTTGAAGATTTAATTCTTACTTTTGAAGACAAAAAATTTATAGAAGCAGTTTTTCTTTCTGCTACTTTAATTTCTAGAAAAGGAAGGATCCATAACTGTGGAAAACTCGTAATCTCTTCAGTGGGAATTAGATCTGAAAACAATCTAACTGGGGATCCTTTAGTGATTCTTTTCTGATAAAACATACAGGAAGTAGTTCAAACATCATAGCAAAAAATCCCAAACTTCTGCGCCAATAAATTTGGTGGATGTTTTTCTACTTCTTGTTTTTTATTCTCTGTCTGTTAATCAACAAATTGTAAAAATAAATATAACATTAATTTATTAAATATGGAACACGAGATTGATAAGTCCAAAACTAATGATGTAACTGGATGTTTGGAGTGTGATTTGGCAAAGAATCCAAAAGGTCACGAAATAATTAAGAAGCATTTTGCAAATCCATGTGAATTATGCCCTTTCTCACGTCCAAGAAGAGAAGAAAAATAACTTAAGGTCTAGGATACGCAACATATTCTTTATGGTATCAAGCTCAGGGAGAGAATTAGGTCCAAACCCTGTCTTTTTTTTCATTGTTCAAAATGTCAAGTTAAACAGGTTGAGTTAAAAGTATTTGGGAATTGAATATTCATTTTTTAGACCAAGTTTCCATATAGTGAAGTTGGACTTTTAGCTCGCCTGTTTTTTTAATTGAAAGAAATATCACGATCTTTGAATCGGATCAACATATAGAAAAGAATAAATTAAATAAAAATAAATTTTAAGGAGGACAAAAAATCATGAAAAATTCAAGAAATTCAACATCAATTTGGACGATTGTTCTAAGGGGTGTTTTCATGGCACTATTATTATGGACTTTTTCAGAGAGTGTAAATGCTCAAACAGAAATTTCAAACTATGGAAAGGCCCCAAAAGGTTTTTCAATAAACCATTATCCCAATGTAGGGAGAATTATTTCCTATGTTAAGTATCAAGGTGAAATTATGGATTCAATTAGTTTATGTTGGTCTACTGGAGGAAGAATTATTGCTCCGGAGCTGAATGGAGTAACTAAAAAATTTATTTTAGAAGCATACCTATTAAAGGACACGCTTTTTAAAACAAAGATTTATTCTGGTTTTTTTCGTAAAGATAAATCAATATTTACCAAAGAGGAGAGAGATACCTATATATTTATGTCTAAAAGAGGGCATCTCTACACCTGTGAAAGAAAAGATGTTTTAACTGGAAAAACAAAAAAAGAATATATCTATCCGATTGTTGCAGGATTTATTGTTTTAGTATCTTTTATCTTTGGAGCGATTGGTTTTATAAAGAGCATCCTAAATTATCATATGATATCTTGGGTATTTTTGGTACCTTTTTACATAATTTCTTTAATAGCCATATTTTTTCAATGGGGCGGTCCGAGCTCTTCCTCTACAATAGTCTTTGGGATTTGCTTAATTGGATTTCCTCTGTTGGCTTGTATTTTGCATTTAATCATATTCATACCATTAATAAATCATTTAGAAAATAAAGCCCGGAGAAGGGAAATGAGAATTAAATAAATTAAGCTTAATTTAAAAAGGAGGATCTTAACCATGATTAAAACAATTCTTATTGTAGGGGTGTTAGTAATTGCAACAACCTTACTAATCTCATTTAGGCATGCAATTGTCTATAAAAAAACTGAAGACAATAAATCAAAACGCAAAACATTATTCTGGTTCATATTTGCAAGCGTTCTCGTGATCTCCCTAATTTCCTTTTTATTTTTCCATATTGGAAGTATTTTTGATGTTTATGGAACACTTTCTCTTGTAGGATTTGCTACATACGTTATAGCTTTTCTTATCTTGGATCCTCTTCCAGTTGAAAAAAAGGGAATAGAAAAAGAAAAGGGGAATTCATAAAAAATAATAACTAAAAAATCAAAACCTCCCGAGATAAATAAATAGGGAGAGTAGTTCAACATCATGAAAAATACAAACAACCATTGTAGGGATCCTCCAGGAGGATTAGCCAGCACAATTGAACATTTAAAGAAGCATTGAAGCACACTATCAACTAACTTTTAAATTTTAATTTATTGGTTTGGCAAAAATAGTCTAGCTTATTTGCTTTTTGTTCACAGAGAATAAAATAAATTAATAACTAAACAATCACGTAACATGAATAAAACACCGAATGCAAATACTGCAGAAATCTTTGAAAAGAACATTGTAAAATGTGCTTCTTGTCAACATCTTCCAGAATTAAAGAAGATGCCAAACAAAATTAACTTACTTGGTAAAGACATCAAAGAAACCTGCCCAAATTGTGGAGCTGGAGCTTTACGAGCCGAACCAAAATAATCCAGCTTTGAAAGCTTCGTCTTTCTCTAGATTTTCTTTTCTTTTGAAAGGCGGAGCTTTCTTTTAATTTGAAAAAAATAATCGATCAGTGAATCGGATCAACATATAATAAGAATTATAATAAAAATAAATCATTAAAAAAAACAAATTTAAAAATTTAAATCTAAAAGTAGGAGGACTTTTTTATGAAAACAACAAATTTTTTAAGAATTGCAAGCATTCTTGTAATTTTATTAATCGTGGTTCCAACATTTGTAACAGCTCAAACTTTTGATTCTGCAACCAAAGCCAACAAAGTATTGGGTCAAAACATGATCTCAGTAGTGAACATTGCAGTTGCAGCATTTTTAATAATTGCATTGGTGGTAACAATAATCAGAGAAATAAAAAAAAGCCTGCAAAATCCAGAATCAAAAACATCCAGATTTACATATTGGTTATGCAACACCTGTGGAGGTGCCAGCCTGAGGTTTTTTGTAATAATTGCTATTTTGGCCGGAATGTTTTTTATAGGAGGATGTTCAAAACAAACAACCCTGCCTGCACCAGAATCCTATAATGAAAAACTCTACTTTCAAGTATATATTCACAATGTTCCAGAAGGATACAGTGTTGATGCAACCATGTATGTGGATTTTTATAAGGAAGGGCAAACTCTTTCAGGATGGGTTACAGATGTGCGGGATTCTATTTGGCCAAATTATTCTTCTGGCACAGGCTCTTGTGATCGTATTGGTGCTAGATATGAGGCTCAACTTTCATTGAATTTAATAAATGAAAAAAAAGAAAGATTCGAATGTTCTGTTTATCCTCTTTGGATAGTGGGATTCATGGAGCAAAATCAAGAGTTTCATTTTACATTCAACGGTTTTAAACAGCAATGATATAAATGAAGGGGTAGGTTCTTTTCAAATTAGTTGGCATACTAGTCTGCATTTTTCAACTTTACCTGTCCCTCTTTTTCAACAGCGTATTTTAATATTTTAAAAACCAGAATCATGAAAGACTTAATTAACCTATTTGCAACGCTCGCAAAAGTTTTGTGGAAAGAAAAATGGTGCATGATACCATTAACAATCATCGCAGCCCTAACTTTAATAATAGTATTAACTACAATCGGAGGAAATTACACAAAAAAAAATCCTTCGTGGAAAACCCGCTTTGAAAATCAAAGATAATTCAATACATATATTAATCTAAAGAGAAAAACAAGTAATAATCTTTTAAGGGCAGATACCACTCTAATCGTTCTTTATAGTGCTTTGTAAGATGTGTACATCTTTTAAAAGGAAAACTTCCTAGTTCTGCCCTTTTTTCATTGAAGATAATTTTTCAATCATCAGAATTGAATAAAAATATTTCAGGGCCAGTTGAATTTTGGTAGGTTTGATTTGTCCTCCTTCCAACCAAGATTCTCTGGCTCTTGTTTTTTAATTTTTCTAGAGGACAAACAAATAGCAATTCACAAAATTATAAATTAATATTTGTCAATTATGAAAACAATTTTAATTTTTGTGTTTTCATTGTTTTTTTCAATGGGAATGCAAGCGCAAATTGAAGCCGGGGATGTTTTCTCTGGAGCTTTAAGATTTCTAACTACAAATCCAAAAACCGCAAACAGGATGAAACCTGGAGAAAAGGTTGCTTTAAATTTGGTGGGGGAATTATTAAAGACTCAAGCAAATAGGAACCACGATTTGAGAGTAGCTTCTCAAGGAAAAGACCAAATAAACATAAATTACGGAAATGGGACTGCGTCAATTGTGAGAGATGTTAAGGGAAATATTTATTTGCTTTTGGAAGGAACAGTTTACCCTATTAGTAAAGAGTTTATTGAACAGGCATCTCAAAATCAAACCCTCTCGAGAGTTCCTTCTAAAATTTATTTGCCAGGATATGATGAAAAGCAAATGGAAGAAGAATTCACAAAAGTAAAATTAGGCATTTTCTTATTTTCATATTATCATGATGATAACATGGATGGTCATAGAAATTTTGAAGAATTTCATGGAAAAACCCGTAATTTTGAAGCAGGAAAAGCAGTGAATATCTTTGTCGGGCATTTTCACATCAAGAAAAAAAATACAGCCATCTCCAAACTAGAAGTTATTGATTCTCATGGAAAGATCGTCCACACAAATTCACAGAAAAATTCTGGGCTTTTTGGATATGTAACTTTCTGGTTTGGAGTTCAAATAAATCTCCCAGGAGATTATTCTATAAATGTGGTAATCTCAGATATTAATGGAAACGGAAAAACAATCGGAACCACCCATTTAAGGGAAGCTGTCAGGATTTTCTGATTTAATTCCAACAAAAGCATAAGGGCAGGCATCGTTCTTTGACATCGATTAAAAATCGAGATTTGGTTTACCAAAAGTCCTGCCCTTTTTTCTTTAAAATTCATTTTAAAAGATATTTGTCATGAAATCAAAAAGAGAAAGAGAAAATAAGATTATTTGAGGATGTGCATTGCTTCTTTTTGCGTTCTCTTTAATTTGCATCCTCTGTTAATTTTTGATCAATTAAATAAATTTATTAATATTTAAAAAACGGAGGTTATTATGAATGAAATCATTGGGCTCACCACAATTATTTCTGCGGTTATTTTCGTAATTTTAGCAATTTTTTGGATTGCTAATGAGATGAAAGAAAACCCAGAGAATTCAAGGATGTTATTCGGATCATTATGCTTTTCTGGGTTTGTAACCCTTTTTCTCCTCATTTGCGATATTGGGGATTTTTTAGGGGAGCATCTTATCAAGTGACTCTTAACCGAGACAAATGTTGGAAAGACCTCTGCTATGATGCGAGATGTTTTTAATTCAAAACAATTTACCCCTAGACAATTCACAAAGTATAAATTTAAAATACATTTATTATGTCATAAAATTTGAAACCAAAAACAATCCGAATATGGATTAATGGAATTGGGATGTTCAGAGATCTTTTTCTTTTATTCTCAACTGTGTATGTAATGTTTCTTGTCCCATCCGAACTAGGCATCTCCCTATTCATAGCAGGATTTCTCAACTTCTGCAGGGGAATTTGCAAGCTTCTTTTACCAGAAGTTAAAACCTCTAAATTTGAAGAGGAAACAAAAGAAGAATAAACTCTTAACCGAGACTAGTTGTTGGTAAGATCTCTGCTGATATAATGCGAGAGGTTTTTTAATTTGAAAATAAAAGTAGAACTTTGAAAAAGAGTTCGAATTAATATATAGATAATTTACAAAATATAAATTAAAAAAAACGGAGGAAACAAATTATGAAAAAAACAAATTTTATACAGAAGTATTTTCTGTTAGTTAGTACCCATCCAATAGCAATTAATGTTATTATTTGGGCCATAATGATTATAGTCCCGGCAATTTTTCAAGAAAGAGGTCTTAATACAATCGCTAACTCTATCTTCCTTTGGACAACAGGAGGAGTGATTTTTCACATGATAATAATATATTGGGTGAGAAAAAAGTACATAACAATGAATCGGGATTTTTATTTTGAACCTAGTGCCTGGGCTTATGGGTTTGTGCCTAAAGAAGGAGAAGGAAAACTCTTTATTATGAAAAAGTTTATTTGGGAAAAAGGAGAAAGATATGAAATCCAAAAACCAAATTTTGGGCCTTTCGCACCTAATTCTTTAATTTCTGTAAAGATAGTGATCCAAGGAAAGCATAAAAACACCCTAATGAGTTTAAAAGGGAAAATAATTTTTGCTTCAGATTCTGAACCAGATCAACTAAAGATCTTTGAAGAATTGTTAAAAAACAAAAAACAAAATTCATCTTCACTGTCTATTAATGCGTATGTTTTAGATATCTTCAGAAAGTTTAATCATCTTGAAAAATATGATGAAATTGTCAAAGATTATTCAGAAGGGAAGATTTCCGAGACTAAATTACTCCAAAGGATAATTGATACTACAGAATTTCCAGAGAGAATATTTTCCTTTGAAAAAGGAATCCGGATGGAATTTGGAAATCCTACTTTTTCAGCTTGTAAAGGTTTTGGGTGTATGACTGAGACATAAATTCATGTTTTATTATTAATTTTTTAAAAAACGGAGGTTAACATGGAATTGCCTGTAATTTATTTAGTAATTGTGCTGGTTTTTGCAGTTCTTTTTATGACAGGAATTTTCCGCGTGGTGAAGGGAATCTTGTTTGAAAAGATAATGTTTAGGAAGCTTTGGAAATGGATAGCACTTACTACAATCTCTTTTTGGATTGGCGTTCTTTTCCTCATCTTTATGTTGTGGAGAAAGTTTCATAAAATTTCACCAAAAAATATCCCCTCTTATTTTCATATAGATTTTTTCTATTGAATCTAATGGGATATTTTTTTTGCAAAAATAACATATGAAATATGCTTCATATATTAATTAAAGAGTAATAACAAGGGAAAAACAATATTTTTTTTGCAAAATTTCCAGAAAATTATAAGAAAAATAACTAAAATTAATTTACTTTAATTTTTTAGCAACTTCATTTAAGTTCTTTTTTAATATATCTAATGCTTTTTCAAATATTTCTTCAGGTGTTATTTGTCCAAATGATTCAACACACACAATCAAATCATCTTTTTTCTTTATATCTAATTTTTCTTTATTTTTAATAGCCAAACCCTCACAAAAATCAATAATCGGTCTTTCAAGATTATCTTCAACAATTATTTTATCGCCTTTTTCAACAATCTTGTTTGGAAATCTTTTTTGAATGTCTCCTAAAAACTTTTTATCTAATGTAATTTCACAAATATCTCTATAATATATTAATCCAGGGGAAAACTTTGAATGGTCTTTTCCTCTTCCAAGTCTTACAATAGCATTTAAATTTAATTCTTGATCCTCATTAAGCATAGTTATTGGCAATTTATTATAAACAACCTGACAATCACCTTTAATTTCTTCAGAATAAACAATACCTTTTTTCTTAAATTTTATTTTTAGTTTTTTTTCAGTATCTTCTTTAAAACCTTTTTCCATTTTTAATGGAATTAATCCGATTCTATGTGAAACTGTTTCATCATAAAGCGGACTATCATTTTTAGAAATTTCAACCTCATCAATTGCAATTATTGCTATTTCATTAACATGTCTTCTAATTGCATTTGCAAGGTTTTCATTAGTATCTGCTTCAAAGCAAATTTTATCTTGTTTTTTGTTTATTAGCTTCATTTTATATTTTAGCCTGTTTTTAAGGATATTTAAATTTATGGTCTTCTACCACGTCTTCCACCTTTTTTCTTTGGACCTCCACGTGGAACTCTGGTTGTATCAAGTATATTTGAGATTCTAAAACCTTCTCTAGAAAGGCTTTTCACAATTGCATTTGCACCTGGACCAGGAGCAGGGTTTCTTGTTTTAGCACGTATTCGAACATAAAGTGATTTTATATTCATATCTTTTATTTCTTCAGATATTCTCTTTGCAATAAACATAGCTATTGTTGGATTTGCTTTCAATCTATTATGTTTTGTAACCATTCCCCCTGTAACTTTTGAAAGAGTTTTTCCAGCCATGTCTGTAACATGAACAATTGTGTTGTTAAAAGAAGTATAAATATTTACAATTGCTTCTGCTTCTTTAGCTACAGTTATTTGGTTTCCTCTAACTGAAGCTTTGTCAACTGGATTTTCTTTAGCTACATTAATGTGATTTCCTTTAACTGTAAGTTTCTCAATAGGTTTTTCCTTCACAATACTAGTCTTTTCTTTTTCTTTATTCGCTTCTGTCATCTTTTTTCTCCTTAGGTTTTTTCAACACTTTTTTTATAGTTATTTTATTTTCTAAATTAACTGGAACAAGATAAGATGGGCTGTTAACTGCTTTTCCATCAACTAAGACTTTTTTATGTGTTATTAATTGTCTCGCAGCTTTTACTGTTGTCGCTAGTTCTTTTTTAACCAATACTGTTTGAAGCCTTCGGTTCAAATAATCTTTTTTATCTAATGCAAGAACCTCACCAATTGAATTAACATTAAAACCACTTTTTTGCAATTTATCAAAAAAAGCTTGTTGCTCTTCTTTATTTGAAGAAATTAAATTTTTAGCTTTTTTTCTCATTATTTTTATCTTAGCCTCTGCTCTCCAAATTTCTTTTTTATTTTTTAATCCAAAATCTTTCTTAACCCCACTTTCTTCATCAAGTCTTGTTTTATCAAAAGGTCTTTTTGGACGCGAATATTGTTTATGTTTTCTTTTCATTTTTTACTTATGCTTTATTTTTCTTTTTAATTCCAGAACCTTTACGCCTATTTTTTCTAAAATTACTTTTAGTTCTTTGACCACGTAAAGGTAAATTGTTTAAGTGTCTTAGACCACGATAACTTTTTATTTTTTTTAATCTTTTAATATCAAATTCTTTTGTAAGATCCAAGTCACTTCCAACTAAATGTCTATCTTTTCCAGTGTTAAAATCTTTTCTTCTATTCATTAAATGTTCTGGAAGGTCATTTCCTTTAACAAAA
The DNA here is from genome assembly GCA_964507595.1 of Candidatus Woesearchaeota archaeon. Classification (GTDB taxonomy): domain Archaea; phylum Nanobdellota; class Nanobdellia; order Pacearchaeales; family GW2011-AR1; genus EX4484-71. The sequence goes on along the minus strand of CAZDPO010000007.1, from coordinate 1,756 downwards.
GTTTCAACTTTTTTTACTTCTTCTTCATTTAAAGAACCTATTTTTCGTTTTCTATCTATTTTTAATTTTTTACAGATTGCATTTGAAAGTGCCCAAGAAACTCCTTTTATCTTAGCTAATCCAGAATAGATAGTCATTTTACCTTCTACATCTTTTGAAAGTATTCTAACTAATCTTTCTTCTTGTCTTTTGTTTTCTTGAGTTTGTTCCATTTTTATCCTACAAAGAGGTTATATCTCTCTATATTTGTTAATTCTTGAAATATTCTTTTTTCAATTGCTTTTTCTGGGTCTGGTAAATTTTGAATTCTTTTTTTCATTTCTTCAAGAGATTCAAATTCTTTTTCTTCTCTAGCTTTTAAAATTTCCTGCATATGTTTTTTTCCCAAGCCAGGAAGTAGTTCAATTTGATGAACTCTTTTGTTTATTGCATCTGCTTTATTAAAAAAGGTTACGAACCTTTCTTCAGAGAGTTTTATTAGGCTGGAAATTATTTCTTGTAATTGGTTTTTTGCAGCTTCTGTGAGTTTTTCTTTATTTAATCTTCCAAGGATATATGATATTTTGTCCCTTTTTCCCTCTCCAATATAAACTCTTTCTCCAATTTCCAATGAACTTTCTTTTCTTGGGATCAGCTCTAGTAAAGTCAAATTTTTATCACCAATAGCTTGCGCTATTGGAAGTCTTCGATTTTCCAAAGGATATCCATTTGGTAAATATTCTAGTATGATTGCATATTCTTCTTTCATTTAAATTATTCTCCTTTCCATAATTTGGATGAATGAAAATTTTATGTTTTCTTTTGCCATCTTCATTAAATAAATTCTTTAATTGTTTGTAATATTCTATTTGTTTCATTTTCATCTAAACTAACATCTGTCAATATTTTGTTAAGATCTTCTTTATCTTCTGGAAGAAAATCCATTAATTTAGCTATATTTCTTGGATGTAATTTGATTATATTAAGTTCTTGCAATTTTTCTTTTAATTCTTTTGCTTTTTCACTTTTTAATTTTGTAAAAGTTTTTACAAATCTTTTTAGTTCTTTATCTTTTATATATTCTGATGCTTCAGATATGCTTAATGGTTCTTTGTGTTCTATCATTTTATTTTTTTTATTGATTTTATTTTTTTTAAATGTATTGGTTGAAGTATATAACTTTTTTCTTTGTTTTGATCCTTTATCTTTACAACATATGATCTCCCACGGGTTTTTCCAACAACACCTGTTCTCCCTTGAAGTCTTAAAGGAAAGCTAGGTCTTAAAGATATTTCTCTTTTTACTGCAACATTTTCTCCTTCTTCAAATTTCTGAAAGTATTTACTAAATTGTAATTTTCCTTTATCTCGTATTTTTTTTCTCTCAGCCATAACTTAACGAAGAAAAAGCCCCTTTAAAAAACTTATCTTTTGGGTTTTCGCTAAGATTAATATATTTTTTTAGGATCTAAACTTGAACTACATAGATCTTCATTATTTCTTGCATTTTCCATGTTTTGGACAATCGCATTAAACATCTTTTCACCCCAAACACCTTTACCGCATCTTTCACAAAAATCTATAACACTTTCGTCTGCAACATCACTTCCGCAATAAATACATTTTTTTACCATTTTTCCTCTTTTTTTTAAATTTCTTAAACTCAAAAAAGAAAAGAGTTTTTAAAGATTTGGATAATTTTTTAGTTTTGATATTCCCAAAACTAGATTTCGAAAGCTTTAAAAAAGAGTAAAGTTTACTCAGAGTTAAAGATATTA
>CAZDPO010000006.1:0-25950 GCA_964507595.1 Candidatus Woesearchaeota archaeon | reverse complement strand
GGTGTTTTAAAAAGATTTAATTCTTGTTTAATTGTAGTTTTTTATTGTAGATAAATTTATAAATAATTTAATTCTCATTTAAATATGCAAACAGAAAAAAATCCATTCACAGCTCTTTTTGGGAAGATGATTGTTACTAAAGAAGGTAAGAGATTGGGATTTGTTAAAGATATTACTTTTGAAACAAGATCTGGTGAATTAATTAATTTAGTTGTTAAGGATTCTACAATTTATACAAGAAACCTTAATTTAGAGAAAACACCTTCAAATGAATATTTAATCCCATATAATGCAATTATTGCAATTGGTGATTTTATAATTGTATCTGAAGAAGATTTAATTTAGATAGATTCAAGGTTGGAAGTATACCCTCCCACCCTTTGATTTCTTATGGAATATTTATTTTTTATGTTTAGTTTTTTTATTTATTATATTTATTTATAAATTTTTCTATATTATATTATATATATTATATCTTATCTATTATATCTTTTTTATTATATCTTTTTTATTATATCTTTTTTATTATATCTTTTTTATTATATCTTTTTTATTATATCTTACCTAAAAATATATATTTTAGTACATATTTTTAATTTTATGTGATTTTTAATTTTATCTTTTATCTTTTTTTTCATATTGCTTTATTTACTTATTTACTTATTTTATCTTATTTCCACTTGAAATTTAGGTGTCCTTCTTTTTTAGTAGTCATAACTCTTTATATAATAATTCTATTTTTTCTCGTTGAGAATTAAAATTATAATTCCATTTCCATTGGAAACAAAAGTGGGTGGGTGCTTAATTAAAAAATGATAGAGGAATTAAATAAAATATTTGAATCTTTTGATAAGAATGTTATCTTTAAAGACAAAAGTCTGTTACAAACAACTTATACACCTGAATTAATACACCATAGAGATGAGCAGATCAAGCAAATAGCTTCTATTCTTGCCCCTGTTTTAAGAGGAGAAAGAACAAGTAATCTCTTTTTATATGGTAAAACTGGAACAGGAAAAACCCTTTCTATAAAATATATTAAAGACGCTTTATATAAAAGATTTAATAAAAATTCTTCATTTGATTTAAGAATAGAATATCTTAATTGTAAACTTAAAAAGGTTTCAGATACAGAATATAGGATTTTAGCTGAATTAATAAAAAAATTAGGAGGAGAAGTGCATGCAACAGGTTTACCCACCCAAGCTGTTTATACTAAATTTATTGAATTAATTGATGAGAAAAAACAGTTGGTTGTGTTGATTTTAGATGAAATAGATCAAACTGTTAAAAAAATATCTAATAACTTTTTATATAATTTAACTAGAATCAATTCAGAATTATCAAAGTCTCAAATTTCTTTAATTGGTATTAGCAATGATTTAACTTTTTTAGATGAAATAGATCCAAGAGTTAGAAGTTCTTTATCTGAAGAAGAAATTGTCTTTCCCCCATACAATGCGCTGCAAATTCAAGATATTTTGAGTAAAAGGGCTGAAAATGCTTTTAAAGAAAAGGTTTTAACAGAAGGGGTTATTGCAAAATGTGCAGCATATGCTGCTAGAGAGCACGGAGATGCTAGAAGGGCTTTAGATCTTCTAAGAGTGGCAGGAGAGCTGGCTGAGAGGACAGGATCTAAAAAAATTGAATTAAAGCATATAGATGAAGCAAACCAAAAAATAGAGAGGGATAAGATCCTTGATGTTGTTAAATCTGAACCAAAACAATTTCAATATGTTCTATACTCTATAATTAAGTTATCTGAAAATCCGAACAAGATTTTTTTCACAGGAGACATATATGAGTATTATCAAAAAATATGCCAAAAAAATAAATCTGAGATTTTAACTCAAAGGAGAGTTAGTGATATACTACAAGAATTTGATATGTTAGGTATAATCAATGTAAGGGTTATTTCAAAAGGAAGGGGTGGAAGAATGAGGGAGATAAAATTGGCAATATCAGAGGATATTTTAACTAAGGTTAAGGAGATTGTTCAAGATTCAATTGCATATAATTAAAATTAATAATCCAAATGGTCAGAGAAGAAATTTTAAAAATTTGTGTAGAGAAAAGCGTACTTTTAGATAATGAAATTCTCGGGGTTCTTAGTGAAGTTAAAGATTTGGGGGTAGTTCGCTTGGTTATAGAAAAAATAAAAAATCAAACAAATAAAAGGTTTATTACAAGAGAGGTTCTTAGATCAAATAAAGACATGTTAGAGAATTTTCTTCAGGGCATTGGGGAAAATTCTGAGCACCTTAAATCTTTGAAAGTCAAATTAGGTTTAAATTTAGAAATTTCAAAAACAACTTGTTCATGTGCAGAAATAAAACCAGATTTTGGAAATGTTAAAGTGGCTTCTTCATCTCCAACATTTGGTAAGGCTTTAGTGGTTAAAGATTTTGTAACTCATTTTAGAAATCGTTTTAATTCTTTTAGAAATGTTTTGGATGTTCATCCAAAATTAAAGAATTTAATCTCTATAAACAAACTTGGAGCAAATAAAGGGCAAGTTTCTATTATTGGATTGGTTTTTGATAAAAGAATTAGTAAAAATAAGAATATTATTTTAGATGTGGAAGATTTAACAGGCAGAACAAAACTTTTAATTAATAATTCTAAACCCGAGCTTTATGAAAGAGCCCAAGATATTTGTTTAGATTCTGTTATTGGATTTAATTGTACTGGGAGTAATAATTTCTTTTTTGTTAATGATTTTGTTTTTCCAGAAGCAATATTGGATATGAGGAAAAAGTCTCCTTTAGATGAATCTGCTTTATTTATTGGAGATCTGCATTTTGGAAGTAAGAAATTTTTAAAAGAGGAATTTTTGAATTTTATAGAATACTTAAATGGAAATTTAAATGAAGATCCTGAAATAGACAAAATAAAATATTTATTTATTGTAGGAGATATTGTGACTGGTGTTGGAAATTATCCTAATCAAGAAAAAGATTTAGAAATTGGAAATTTAGAACAGCAATTTGAAGAAATTGCAAAACTTTTGGGAAAAATACGAAAAGATATTAAAATCATTATTTGTCCTGGAAATCATGATGGGGTTCGTTTGATGGAACCTCAACCTTTGTTTAGTGAAAAATATGCATGGCCATTGCATGATTTAGAAAATGTTGTTTTAGTTGAAAATCCTTCAAATATAAATATTGGATCTTTTGAAGATTTTGAAGGCTTTAATGTCCTGATGTATCATGGTTTTTCTTATTTTTATTATGCTAGGAATATCCCCTCTTTAATATCTGGAAATGCTATAGATAGTCCAGAAAAAATAATGCAATATCTTTTAATGAATAGACATCTTGCACCAACACATTCTTCTGTTCAATCATATCCTTGTGAAAAAGATGCACATATGATAAGGCAAATACCAGATATTTTTGTTTCAGGACACACACATAAAAGCGGAGTTTCTTATTTTAATAATATTCTTTTAGTTTCTGTATCTACATGGGAAGAGATGACCCCATATCAAGAAAAATTTGGAAATACTCCTGACCATTGTAAGGTTCCAATGATTAATTTAAAAACAAGAGCTGTTAAAATATTGGATTTTGAAAAGCCTGCTCAGAAAACAGGCTCGAAGGAAGTTGAAATGGAGGCAATTGAATGAAAATTGGAGTAGATATCGATGATACTTTAGTGGAATTTACAAAAAAGTTGATTGAATTTTATAATTCTAAAAAAAACACTTCTTTTGAATTTGAAAGATTAAATACTTGGAAATTTGAAGAAGTATTTGATTTGTCTTTAGAAGAGGTTTTAGAGCTTATAAGGGAATTTTATTTTTCTCCAGAATTAAGTGAAGTTGGTTTTGTTGAAGGGGCTAAAGAATCTTTAATTTATCTCTCAAAAAAACATAATATCTTATTTATTACTGCAAGGCATTTAGATATTAAAGATGCAACTTCTTTTTTTATAGATAATCATTTTAAAGATCATTTTGAATTTGAATTGATTTTTTCTTCTGATGAATGGAATGATGGAAAAGTAAAGCATGAAATTTGTGTTGAAAAAGAAGTTGATTTGATTATTGAAGATCGTCTTGAATATGCACTTCCTTGTTCTGAAAAAGGAATAAAAGTTATTTTATTAGATAGATCTTGGAACCAATGTGGAACTTTACCAGAAAATGTAATACGGGTTAATAATTGGAAAGAAATTTTAGAAAAAATTGGAGAAATTGAAAATGGAAATTGAAAAACACTTTACAAATTTAAGAGAAGAAGTAGATAAAATTTATAGTGTAGCTCAACAGGCTAGGGCAAAAGGGTATGATCCTGCAGACGAGGTTGAGATCCCTCTTGCAATGTCTATGGCTGAAAAAGTTGTTGGATTAATATCAACCATTTATCCTCAAATGATGGAATCTAAGATTGCAGAAAGAATTTTAGATTTAGAAAAACAATATGGTAAATTAGATCCCACTGTTATTTTTAAAATTGCAGAAGAGGTTGCAGAGCAAAAATTTTGCAAATTTGAAAGTTTATTAGAATCTATTGATGCAGGAATACGTGTTGGTTTTGCATATATCACGCTTGGTGTTGTTTCAAGTCCATTAGAAGGATATACTGGAATAAAAGTAGGGAAGACAAGAGATGGAAAAGATTATCTTAAAGCATATTTTTCAGGACCAATACGAAGTGCAGGAACAACTGCTTCATGTATGGTGTTGATGTTAATAGATTTTTTAAGAGAAAAATTTGGATTTGCAAAATATGATCCTACAGAGCAAGAAATCAAGAGAGTTTATTCTGAATTAGAGCATTTTCATGATAGGGTGGCAAATTTACAATATATGCCCACAGAGCAAGAAGCACTTTTTTTAGCAGAACATCTTCCCATTCAAGTGGCTGGTGAGCCTTCTGAAAAAATTGAAGTTCCAAATTATAAAAATTTAGAAAGAGTGGATACAGATTATCTTCGAAGTGGATTTTGTTTAATTTTAGGTGAAGGTCTTGCACAAAAGGCTGCCAAAGGTTTTAGACTTTTAAATAAAGCCAAATCAAATGGAATAAAATCAACTGGTTTTGATTGGATTGAAGAGTATATCCAACTTCATGAAAAAAGAGATAAAGGAAAAACAGATGATTCTCCAACATATATTAAAGATTTAGTTGCAGGAAGACCTATTTTTGGGCACCCTTCAAGATCAGGCGGTTTTAGATTTAGATATGGGAGGGGAAGGAATTCAGGATTTAGTGCAGCTTCAACACATCCAGCCACAATGGCAATGACAGATGGCTTTATTGCAATTGGAACCCAATTAAAAATAGAAAAACCAACTAAAGGTTGTGCAATGACTTCTTGTGATGTTGTAGATGGTCCAATAGTTAAAATGAAAAATGGAAGTGTAAGAAAAATATTTTCAAAAGATGAAGCGAAAAGAATATATGATGATGTTGAAGAAATAATTTATATTGGGGATATTTTATTTCCATTTAGTGATTTGGTTAATAGAAATGCAAAATTGATTTATCCAGGATATGTTGAAGAATGGTGGTACCTCGAACTCAAAGAAAAAGATTCTTCCTTTTTAGATAATTTTGATTGTTATAATGTGTCTTTAGAAGAAGCAATAAAAATTTCTAGAATTTATAAAATTCCATTTTATCCAAGATATACTTTTTATTGGACAGAAATTTTAATGGAACAATTCACAAATTTATTAGATTGGCTTAAATTTTCAAAGTTAGACGGAAAATTAATATTGCCTTTTACTAAACAAGATCAAGAAGAATATGCTTTGGGTAAAAGAGCACTTGAGCTTTTAGGTGTGCCTCATGATGTTTCTATTGAAAATGTGATTATTGATAAATTAAATAGTCAAGCACTTTTAGTGAATTTAGGATTAGAAGCTAATTTTGATAATGGGCCTATATTAATGGTGGATGTTTTAGATATTTCTAAATTTAAATTTGAAAGTTTTGATAATGTTTTAAGTTTAATAAATTCTGTTTCTAAATTTGAGATTAAAAATAAAGCAGGAGATTTTATTGGATCTAGGATGGGAAGGCCTGAAAAAGCAAAGGTAAGAAAATTAACAGGTAGTCCAAATGTTCTTTTTCCTGTTGGAAATGAAGGAGGAAGATTAAGAAGTGTTCAAGCAGCTTGTGACGTGGGATTTGTTAAATCTAATTTTCCCTTAAACTATTGTGAAACTTGTAATCAAGAAAGTGTTTTTAGGGTGTGTGGGGGTTGTGGTAAGCGAACAAAAGAAAAATACTATTTTTATGATTTAAAAGAAACATCTTTTGATAAAAATTTAAAAATTTCCTCTGTTGAGGGAAAACCAACAAAATTCCAAAGTATTGATATTGGTTTTTATGTGGAGCAGGCAAGAGAAAAACTTGGGATTTTAAGACAAGAAATGCCGTTATTAATTAAAGGTGTTCGTGGAATGTCTTCAGATTCTAAGATTCCAGAAAATTTAATTAAAGGTATTTTAAGAGCAAAATATAATCTCCAAGTAAATAAAGATGGAACAATTAGGATGGATGCAACTGAATTGCCTTTAGTGCATTTTAAACCAAAAGAGATTCGGACACCGGTAGAAAAACTAAAAGAATTAGGATATATTAAAGATATTAATGGTAAGAATTTGGAAGACGTAAATCAAATATTGGAATTAATGCCTCATGATGTTTTAATTCCTAGTTCGGGGGATAATCCTGAAGAAAAAGGTGAAGATGTTTTTATAAGAATATGTAATTTCATAGACGAGCTTTTACAAAATTTATATGGGCTTCCAGCATATTATAATGTCAAATCAAAAGATGATTTGGTTGGAAAACTCGGGGTATGTATGGCTCCACATAATTGTGCAGGGGTGGTATGTAGGTTTATTGGATTTTCAAATACCTTGGGATTAATGGCATCACCTTACATGCATGCTGCAGTTAGAAGAGATTGTTTTCATAGAGATACATATATTCCTATTAAAGAAAAAGGCAAGTGGAATATAATTAGGATAGGGGATTTAGTTAATAGAATGAATCCAAATAAGGTAGTTGATAGTTGGGGCACAAAAGAAAAAAGAGTAAACGATTTTAGTGCAGTGGGAATTCTTAAGGAAGTTGGGGAGGTGAAAGTTAAAAATTTTTCAAAACACACACAAAACAATATTTATGAAATAAAAACAAGTTTAGGGAAGAAAATAAAAGTTACAGAAAATCATAAATTCTTGGTTGATGAAATTTTTACAGAGGCCAAAAATTTAAATATTGGGGATAGAATACCTTTGCCATATAAAATCAATATTTCTTCAGAAGATAAAAAAGAAATAAATCTTTTAGAAAGTTTAAAAGATGAAAAAATAATGGTTAGACAAATAAATGAAATTATTTTTGAGTTAAAAGAAATTGAGCTCGAAAAAATCCTAAAGAATTTAAAAATTACAAAAAAGCAATTTTCAAATTATAAGAGAAGAGATAGTTATCCTGTAAAATTTGTTTTATCTTTAAATAAGAAAACACAAAACAAGATTTATGATGTTGGAAAAATAGCAATAAAAAGAGATAATGTTAATGTCCCAATTATTATTAAATTAGAAAAAAGTCTTTTGGAGGTGATAGGATTGTATATTGCTGAAGGATATTCTAGAAGCATTACCTCAAAAAAAGGATTAAATCAAGTTTATATTTCTTCTAGTGATGAAAAAATAAGGAGCTTTATCAAAAAAACCATTAAAAATTCTTTTGGATTGGTTCCAAGTGAAAATAAACAAGATAGGGTCACTTTTTCTTCTAAAATTTTATATGCTTTTTTTATACAAATTTTGGGTTGTGGTTCAATTGCAAAGGAAAAAAGAATTCCCTCCATATTTTTAGATTTGCCTTTGAAGAGATTAGCTGGTGTGTTGAGGGGGTATTTTGAAGGAGATGGAAGTGTTTCTAAAGGAGATATCAGGGTTAGTTGTGATAGTGTTAGTGAAGGGTTACTTTATGATTTGGAGTTTTGTTTGGCAAGATTTGGAATTTTTGCAAAAAGATATGAATATGAAAAGGAACCTGGACCAAAGATTAGAGAGTTTTATTTAAAGAAGAAAAAAAGAGTTCCAAAATTTAAAATAACTAAATTAATTGTTGGTTCGGATTTTTTAAAGAATTTTTTTGAAATAGGATTTTTATCAGATAGAAAAAAGAAGATTTTAAATTTACATAAAATTCGTAAATTTAAAGGAATGCGGATTGAAAAAGATAATTTTTTTGTTTATGATCCTATTATTTCCATTAAAGAACTTGGAAAAGAAGAAAGTTATTCTTTAAATGTGGAATCTAAAAACCATCTTGTTTTGGCAAATTCAATTATTTCAAAAAATTGTGACGGGGATGAAGCGGCACTTATGCTTTTAGGAGATGTTTTATTAAATTTTTCTAAAAAGTTTTTACCAAGTCATCGAGGGGGAACCCAAGATGCTCCCCTTGTTTTAAATGCAAAAATAGATGCGGGGGAAGTAGACGATCAAATTTTAGATTTTGAAGCTGTTATGGAATACCCTTTAGAGCTATATAGGTTGGCAGAAAAAAGAGAACATTCTTCTGCAGTAAAAGTTAATTGTGTTAAAGATATCTTGAAGAAAGGAGAAAATCCATTTATTGGATTGGGATACACGCATGATACTGATGATTTTAATGAGGGGGTTCATTGTTCAGCATATAAGTCTCTTGGTTTAATGCAAGAAAAAGTAGAACATCAAATGGCTTTGGTGGAAAAAATAAGGGCAGTTGATACAAGTGACACTGCTAGATTAATCATTGAAAGACATTTTATGAGAGATATGAGGGGTAATTTAAGAAGTTTTTCAACACAAACATTTAGATGTGTTGGCTGTAATGAAATAATGCGAAGACCTCCTCTTTCAGGCGTTTGTTTAAATTGTGGGGGAAAATTAATTTTTACAATTAATGAAGGGGGAATTAGAAAATATCTTGAACCTGCGTTGGGATTGGCTAAAAAATATGATTTATCTGTTTATCTTAAACAAACATTAGATTTAGTAAAAGGATATATTGATTCTATTTTTGGTCGGGAAAGAGAAAAACAAGCAGGTTTGCAAGAGTGGCTTTAATTATATTAAATAAAATAAAATAACAGGGAGTAATAAGCATCCCATCATATTTGTTCTACGAACACCTAATGAGATACAATATAATCCTGTAATTGTTGAAGTTATTAAAACAAGTAAACCTTTCCAACCAGAAATAAAACTAATTAATATAACTAAAAATATCAAGGTTCCTATGGCAAGCCACATATAATTTATTTTTTGAACTTTTTTTATTAAAAATTTTGAAAGATTTTTAACTAAGAAAAAAGCAATTATTCCAGATATAAGAAGCACAATTATTATTAAGAATAAAACGTTGTTTGAAAAATTTGATAGAATTTCTTTTATTGCTGCAGCAGCACCTGTTCTTGTTCTTGAAATTGCAAAGAGAGCTAAAAAAGAAAAACCCATTACAAATGTGTTTGTTGCACCCAATAAAACTAAAAATCCTTTATTATTTTGTCTTGAAATTAGATTTCCAATAACTGCTGCTTGTCCACTTCCAAGCCCAGGTAAAAAACTACATAGGGGAGATGCAATAAATGCACCAATTAAAGGTTTGAATAATTTTATTTTTGGTTTGTTTATTTTTTGTTCTGGAATTTTTGTTTTATTTTTTAAACTTAAGATTAAAGTGGAACTACCAAAAAGACCTGTTAATAATGGAAGAAGAGGTTGATTCATTTCTAAAGGAGATAAAACAATGTAACCAAGAACTCCTGTGATTAAAAAAACAGATAAAGCTTTGAATTTATTTTTTTCAAGAAATATTAAGAAAAAAGAAGTTGCAATTAAGATATAGGGCAAGATTGTTTCAATTGCATTATGTGCATATTTTATTAAAAATATAGAGGGATAAAATACAAGTGTTAAAATCAATATTGCAGCCAAACTTCCATAAGCTGTAAGCAATATTGCTTCATATCCACTTCCTTTTTTAAGAAGTTTATGGCCCGGAAGAATTGAAAGTTCTGTATCTGTATCTGGACATCCCAAAAGTATTGATGGAATAAAATCTAAAAACGTGTGGGTGATTGCCATGGCAACAATAAAAACCACTAAATAAATTGAATTTAGTTTTAATAAAATTCCTGCTGAAAGAGAAATTAAAAATGCTCCAATTAAATTTATATGGATTCCAGGAACAAGCCCGGTGATGGTCCCCGCTAAAATTCCAAGCACTACGGCTATTATGATTTCTAATAGCATGCTTAAAGAAAGATTTAATAATTAATAATTGTTTGTGTCTTTATGGATGTTAAAAAGAAATTAAGTGTTAAAAAAAGATTAGAATTAATTAAACAAGTTGGAGAAGGTGGAGAGATAATTGGTGAAGAAGAACTAGAAGAATTAATTAAATCTAAAAAACAAATAGTTGCTTATGATGGTTTTGAACCCTCTGGGTTAGCACATATGCCTTTTGGCTTACTTAGAGCAGAAAATATTAAATTAATGTTGGAGGCTGGAGTGAAATTTAAATTATATTTAGCAGATTATTTTGCATTTATTAATAATAAACTTGGTGGGGATTTAAAAAGAATTCAGAGGGCAGGAGAGTATTTTATTGAAGTTTGGAAAGCTTGCGGTGTTGATACTTCTAAGGTGGAGATTATTTGGGCTTCTGAGAAGATGGATAATTTAAAATATTGGGATAGGGTTTTGAATGTGGCAAAAGAAACTACTTTTAATAGAAGTATGAGGGCAACAACAATTATGGGTAGGAAAGAAGGAGAATTACAATCTACAGCACAATTATTTTACCCTAGCATGCAAGTTTCAGATATTTTTGAATTAGATGTGGATATTTGTCAATTGGGATTAGATCAGCGAAGAGCAAATGTTTTGGGAAGAGAAATTGCAGGTAAAAGAAAATGGAAAAAACCCATTGTAGTTTCGCACCACATGATTTTAGGATTGCAAGGAGTTCAGCAGGGATCAAATAAAGAGGAAATTCTTATGGCCAGTAAGATGAGTAAAAGTAAACCTGAGACTTGTATATATATGCACGATACTCAAAAAGATATTGAAAGGAAAATAAATAAAGCATATTGTCCAGAAAAAGTTATTGAAGGAAATCCTTTATTTGATTATTTAAAATACCTTATTTTTAAAAGATATCCCAAAATAAGAATTTCTCGACCTGAGAACTTTGGGGGGAATTTAGAAGCGACTTATTTACAATTGGAAGAGATTTATAAAAATGGAAAATTACATCCTTTAGATTTGAAGAAAGCTGTATCTTTTTATCTTAATGAAATGATCGAGCCAGTTAGACAATATTTTGAAAAGAATAAAAAAGCTAAAGCACTTTATGAAGAAGTTAAAAAATATTCTGTTACGAGATAAAACTTATTTTGTCTTTAATTCCACAACATCCAAATTTCTTAATTGGTGATTTAATCCTACCTTTTGACCTCCAAATTTTGAAGAAGGCCCCCAAATTTTTGTTTCTTTTACATTTTTACTTAAACCTTTTAGAATTTTTTCAGCAATATCTCTTACAGTTGATTTAGGTTTCATAATCATTGGTTTTTTTGATTTTTCTTTTCCAGGTTCTTTAGTATATACTTTGAGGATGTTAAAAGAATCAAATATCTTTTTTTTCAATTCCTCTAAATTATTATCTTCAATTTCTTGGATTGATGAAATTAAAATATAATTGTATTTTTTAGATTGTAGTGTGGCTGATATTTTTCTTTTTTCTTGTTCAGAAAGAAGATCTGATTTATTAAACACTATGATTCTTTTTGCATTTGTCGAGGGCAAATTTTCTTGAATATATTTTAGATCTTCTAAGTTTGTTATTAATATTAAAACAAGGTCTGCAGTATGAACGAGACTTTTATCAAACCCTTCACTTTCAATTGCAGGAATTTCAATTAACTGAATTTGTGTGTCTAAGTAAGGCATCATACCAATTATTGAAGTTTTTGTAGTAAATTTATTATTTGAAATTAAAGGAGTTGCATTTGTTAATGTTTTGAGGAGCATAGATTTTCCTGAATTTGTTTTTCCAATAATTAATGCTTGCATGTCTTCTTTTTTAATTCCTTTAAATGAAGATTTTCCAGATTTTTTCTTTTTTTTAATATCTTGTTCTAATTTTTTTCTTCTTGTTGTTAGATTAGCTAACATTTTCTCAGAAGATTTATGTTTTGGGCATTCCCGAATCATTTCTTCTAGTGCGTCAATTTTTTCTTCTATTGTTTTTGCTTCTAAAAATCTTCCTTGTGCTTTTTTGTATTCTGGGGATTGGTTTGTTGATGACATTTTATTTAATCTTCCAGATATATCTTTTCCCCCTTCTTTGTTTAATTACTTTTTCTAAAACTTCTAACTGCTTTAAATGCTCCAAAACCACATCCCCCCCGGTGTTTGTGATAAATTGAATATCTGTTGTGCTGGAATTTGGATTTTTTTTAAGATATTTTAATATTTTGTCTTTTGAATTATTTTCTTTATTTTTCCAACCTTTATTCACATAATTTTTTGATCTATTTACATGAAATTTTATACATTTTTCTTTGTGGGAATTTATTAAGGGTCCTGCAAGATCATGGATTTCTTGTAACCCTTTTATATTTATTCTAAATTCGAATTGGGGAGAAGCATTTATTCCCCTTTTTTGGCTATTTAAAATACTTACGGGGGATAATTCTTTGTTATTAGTCCACCCCCATTTTTTAGCAATTTTTAACATAAATCTTAAAAAATCTTTATATTTCTCACTCATACATAAAGAGGGTCTTCCATTTTGCAATCCTCTAAATTCTAAATCCATGCCCACAATAAAAGCTCCTGCAGCCAAAAATTTATTTGTTAATAGTTTTTTTAATAAGAATTTTCTTTTATCTATTGGTATTTTTTTATATTGTTTTAAATGGTTTATTCTTTTAATAGAAGTTTCCCAAGAATATTTATTTGGGATTTTTCCGACTTTTGTTAAAACGTGGTTTATCCACATGGGTGAAAACAATATTTTGTCTTGCCCGTCGTAATTTTCTTTCCTTGGTTTATCAAAAGTTTTTCCTAATAAAGAAATTTTCTTTCTTTCTTGCCAGTATCTAGTTATTTCAAAAAATTTATTCACAAATTCTGGATCTTTCATTTTTAATCTTAATGAATGGAAACCAAGGCACCTGTAGGTTTTGTTTTTATATCTTTTAATTTGAATATGTTTTGTGGGTTTACTTATCTCTTCAATGAAGATTATTGCAGACATTAGGCAATATATTTCCCACTTCTTTTTCATTTCAGAATAGATTCCCATATTTTAACAAATCTTTTCTACTATTTATATGTTTTGGTGCATTTTAGTTAAATTATTAAGATTTACTATGTTTAATAAAATTATGGACAAAGAGATTTATGAAAAAATAACTAAAAGAAAACAATTTTCACAACTTCGGAAGATAGATGTGGAATTAGCATGGGAGCATTTTGAAAATAAACAATTATCTTTAGAAGAGAAAATAAAGTCTACTCGAAATTTGCTTGGAAAATCTTTTGTAATGTTTACAAGTAAAAGGTTTTTGAAAGATAAGGTTTTTGAAGCAGATTGGATTTTGAAAAGACATTCATCTACATCTGAAAGGTTTGATCATTACTCTGAAATTTATTCTAGGATTTTTTCAAGATTAAAAGGAAATTTTACTGTTTTTGATCTTGGAGCAGGGGTGAATGCATTTAGTGTTAAATATTTGCCTCCAAAGACAAAATACATTGGTGTTGAATCTATTGGGCAACTTTCAAAGATTTCAAAAATATATTTTAAAGAAAATAAATTAAATAATATGGAATCTTATCATCTTAGTTTATTTGAATTAGATAAAATAATTTCTTTAATTAAAAAAAATAAAAATAATTTGGTTTTTTTATTTAAGGTATTAGATTCATTAGAATTTTTGAAAAAAGGATATTCTAAATTTCTTTTAAAAGAACTATCTCCATATGTGGATTTTTTTGTAATTAGTTTTGCTATGAAAAGTTTAGTTAAAAAAAGAGATTTTAAAGTAGATAGAAGGTGGATTTTAGATGCTTTTCCAAAAGAGTTTGTTTTATTAGATCAATTTGAGATAGCTAATGAAAAATATTTTATTTTTTCTAAAAAGTAAGTTATTTAATCTATAATTTCTTTAACATATAATGGTAGATGTGGATTTGGAAGTTTCAGAGGAATTAAATGAATCTGCAATTAAAGAAAGAGAAGCTATGGTAAGAAAAAAACAATATGAATTTGAAAAAATGCAGACAAAAGAAAACAAGGAAAAATTAGAAGTTGCTCAAAAAAAAGGAACTAAAAAATATATACCTTGGATTATTGTGGTTTTGGTTTTGGTTGTTTTGGGGGTTTTGGTTTTTGCATTTGATCTTGTTTAATGGATGACGTTTTTTTCACAGACATCTTTATATATGCTCTTTACTTTTTTTTAAAATGAAAGAAAATTTTATTAGAAAAAAATTAAAAAATGGTATGACTCTTTTATTAGAGAGAAGAAAGGTTCCTGTGGCAAGTGTTATTTTTGCTGTTAAAAATGGAAGTAATAATGAATTTATGCATGAAAAAGGAATATCTCATTTTATAGAACATATGTTATATAAGGGGACTAAAAAAAGATCTTCACGGCAAATTGCAATTGATATTGAAAAAAATGGTGGAGAATTAAATGGTTTTACAGGAGAGGAGATAACAGGATATTGGTGTAAAATGCCAAGTGATAAATTGGGAGTGGCTTTAGATGTTTTAACAGATATGATTAAAAACCCTTTATTTGATGGGGAAGAATTAGAAAAAGAAAGAAAAGTTATATTTGAAGAAATGAATTTGTATAAGGATAATCCAAGATTGCATGTTTTTGATGAGATTCAAAAATGTTTATATGGGGGTGTGATGAAAATTTCAACTATTGGAACAAAGGAAACAATGTTGTCTGTTAATCGTAAAAAGATGCTGGAAAAATTTGAAAAAATATATACTTCAAATAATATGGTGGTTTGTATTGTTGGAGATTTTGATGCTAAGAAAATAGTCAATTTTCTTGAAAGAAATTTTAGTAACAAAAAAGGGAAAATTCCAAAGCAAAAAATAATTTTAAAAAATGATTTTAAAATTGAAAAAAGAAAAGGTATTGATCAAGCAAATATTGTTTTTGCGCATCATGTGCCTTTTAGAAATTCTAAAGATAAGGCAGCAGCCAAAGTTCTTGGAACTTTAATGGCAGGAGGAATGTCTTCAAGACTTTTTTCTGAAATAAGGGAAAAAAGAAATCTTGCATATGCTGTAAAAGGAGATTTTGAATTGCATAATGAATATGCTTATAACTGGATATATGTTGGAACAGATAAAAAAAATGTTGAAGAGATAAAGAAATTAATTTTAAAAGAATATGGAAAAGTGTTTAGGGAATTGGGAGAAGAAGAATTAGAAACAATTAAAACACAATTGACTGGGCAATATAAAATATCTATGGAAGATTCGCAAGTCCAAATGGTAAATTTGATTGCAAGTGAAATTCAAGGAAAAGCTGAAGATTTTTATAATTTTGATAAAGAGATTAAAAAAGTTAAATTAAAAGATGTTAAAGTTTTGGCAAAAAAAGTTTTTCAAGGAGATTTTAGTTATTTTGCTTTAGTTCCTGGAGCTTAAAAAAAGTCTTTATTTATGATTTCATATATTTCTTCTGATTTTTTACCAATAATTTTCTGAAGTTCTTCTTTAGTAGCATTCATAATATTTTTTATATTTTTGAAATGGTTTAATAGTTTTTCTGAGGTTGTAGGGCCAATTTTTGGAAAAGATTCTAAAATAAATTTTAATTGTTGCTTTTTTGTTAGATTTTTTTTAGATACATTTAAAGATATATTTGTATTTTTTTTCCTTGAAATTAAATCAATGTATATTGCTGTTTCTGTAGGATCTTCTGTAAAGATTATGGGTATTTTATGACTTAAGCTTATTGATAAAAGAAAACCTTTTATTGCATTTGGATTTACTTCTAGATCAAAATTTTTTGAAGGCCCTTCAATTATGAGAAGAGGTTTTGGATATTGTTTAAGATCTTCTAGTTGCCGTAAAAGTCTTTTATTAAACATAGAAGAAACAAAATCTTGGTAAGTTTTCCTTTCAATAGCAATGTTTTCAATTACATAATCTGCAACTTTTAATTCTTTAATTTCTAAAGGAGTTCCTAAAGCCATTAATTCTGAAGGAACCAAAGATTTTCTTTCCCGATGGTCCACTAGAACAAGTTTTCTTTTTTCAGATTTCTCTTTTTTCTTTTCTTTTTCTTCTTTAAAAAATATTTTTTGAAATGTTGTACTCATTTTAGGTTAATTTGCTTTGAGTATCTTTGTTTTTTAATTGATTTTTTATTTGTTCTATTGAAGTGTGCATCTTTTTTTCACGAGACCTTGAGGCATAATAACTTCTTCCATCTTTAGTATTTTTTGTTATAAGGATTATTAATTCTCCTTTGTTTAATCTTGCGGTTCTTCCTCTTCTTTGAATAGATCTTATGGCAGAACCAACAGGTTCATAAAAGATTACTAGTCCAACTTCAGGGATATCTAAACCTTCTTCTCCTATAGATGTAGCACAGAGTACATTTATTTTATTTTCTTTAAAATCCTCTATTATTTGTTTTTGTTCTTTTTGACTTAAACCTGTTTCTTGTTTTTTTGTTTGGCCTACAAAAACTTTTGAAGTTATTCCATCTATTTCATTAAGATTTCTTGAGATTATTGACGCTGTACCTCTAAATTGAGTAAAAATTATTGTTTTTGAATTTTTTCTATTTTTTATTAATTCAATTGTTTTTTCTATTTTTGGATGTTCTTTATTTTTTATTAAAAGTTCTTTTGTAAATGAATAGACTAATATAAATTCATTTCTTTCAACAAGTCTTACAACACCTTTGCTTTGTTGTTTTACTGCTTGTTCATGTAATGATTTTAAATAATTAAAAAAACTTTCGAGAGTTTGGGTTTCTAAAAGTTCTATGGCATGACTTATTTTAATTGCTTGGGCACAATAACTTATTGCAGAATATACTGATCCTGCTTTAAAATTTCTTGCTAATTGTGAACTTAATCTTTTTTGTAGTTCAAGAAGAGCAATTTTATTTTCTGGTCCATGTAGAAAATTTCCCAGCTTTAGCCGGTCTAAATAATCTCTATTTATTCTATTTAGAAGAACTCTAATTTCTTCAAATTCTTTTGGAAAATCTAATTCTATTTTTTTAAATGTTAAAGTTTGCAAATATTTTTTTACATCTAAGCTGTCTCTGGTTCTGAGTTCAACTTCTTTTATAGATAAACTTTTACAAATATCTTTGATTGTTTTCTGGTCGCTTCCAGGGGAAGCAGTTAAACCAAGAATTCTTGGGTTTTTTGCTTGTTCAAGGTAACTTTTTGCAACATGGTTGTAGGAGTAGTTTTTAACACATCTATGAGCTTCATCTTCAACAAGTAAACACACATCATTTAGAGAATATAATTTTTTTTTAATGTCATTTGCAATGCATTGAGGTGTGGAAAAGATTATATCTGCGGTTTGCCAAATTTTCTTTCTATTTTCAGCATTAACTTCCCCGGTAAATAATTGAATATCTGCAAATAGTTCTGAAAGATTTTCTTTAAATGAATTTAAATGCTGTTCTGCTAAGGGTCTTGTTGGAGCTAAAATTAAAACTTTTTCTCCTGGAAATTGTTTCATTCTGTGAATTGTTAACATTAGAGCAATTAAGGTTTTTCCTAGCCCTGTTGGAAGTACAACTAAACAATTCTCTTTTACACATGTTTCAAAGATTTCTCTTTGGTATTGTCTAGGGGTAATTTTTTCTAGAAAGTCCATATTATATCATAAAAATAGATAATGCTAATCCAATTAAAGTTAAAGCTATTAGGAATGCCCATAGAGTTATGCTTCCAAAAAAGATTTTATTTCCATCTAAGTCTGAAAGAGGAATTAAATTCCAGAAAGCAAAACCTAAGCTGATTCTTGCAAAATCAGGGAACCCAAGAATATATCCTACAATTGAAGCTAGCAAATTTACAAGAATTCCTGCAGCAGCAATAACACTAATTTGTGTCTCACTTATTTCTGAAAAAGCATAAAGCCCATGTTTTTTGGCAGCTCTATAAATAGTAGATTTTACATCAAAAACAAGACAAGCTGTCCAATTAATTAGGCCTACTGTAAGAACTTTTAGGATAATTGGCAAAATCAATCCAAGATTTACAGGTTTTTTAAATCTAAAATGCCTTTTAAATCCCCATTGCTTAATTTCCCACATGTGGAGATCTATTTTAATGTTTAGATAATGGCTGGTTGCTTTTTTTATTAGAACATTTAGCATAATTACAATGAAAACAGCAATTAATGTTGGAAAGAACATGGTTTTTATGCTAAACAAACTTATTGAAATTGCTAGAATAATTATTACTGCAATAATGCTGATGATCTCTTTTTTGTTTAACATGGTTTTTTTAAGAATGATTTTTTTATAAATATTTGTGAATTGGTTTTTTTAAGACCATTTCCTTTTAGTATGGAAAACTATTTAAATAAAATAATACAATTTCTTTTATGAGAGTTAAAAAAATAACAGAGGTTATTGGGACAAAGGTCTATACAGATGCTGGAGAATTCTTTGGAGAGATAGAAGAAGTTAATTTATTTGAAAATAAAGTAGATGGTTGGAAGATAAGAGTTGGTGGATCTGTAATGTCTTTAATTGGGGGGGCAAGAGGAGTTATAATTCCACACCAATTTGTAAAAGCAATTAGTGATATTTTCATCATAAATAAAACTGCTTTACCTAGCACAGATGCAGGTTTAGAGGTTTCAGAAGATTTGATGTAAATATTTAAAAAATGGTTACTATCTTACAACATCCAATATTAACTGATTTCTTGTACCCTTTTGTGTTGATGTTTTTTATTGTATTTGCAATTTTAGAAAAAACAAATGTTTTAGGAGATAAGCATCAATTAAATGCTTTTTTATCTCTTGTTATTGGATTAATCTTTGTTAGTGCTGTTTTTCCAAGAATAATGGTAACAAATTTAATTTTATTCTTGGTGGTTGGACTTGTAATTATATTTGTTGGACTTATGCTTTGGGGATTTGTTTCAGGTAAAGGAACAATTGATAATAAAGGTATGAAGATATTTTTAGCTATATTAATATTTATTGCAATTATTTTAGCTGTAATTGGAATTAGTGGATTTGGAGGTGGAATTGAAAGTTTTTTTACAAAGATTTTTAATTTCTTATTTAATAGTGGTTGGAGTGGAAGTCTTTGGACAAATCTTATAATTATTGTTTTAATTGTTGGAGCTGTTTTAGTTGCAATTAGTGTTAAGGCAAAAACACCTTAAATTTTAATATACTTCTTTTAGTGTAGAAACATATTTAAAGAATATTTGATAAATATCTTTATAATGATTAGTGAAACTTTTTTAGCGTTTTATTCTTCTGTTGGAGGTGGAGCAATTGGAAATATGCTTTTTCAATGGGAACAGGCAGGTGTATTTAGTTATGTTCTTCCATTTCTTTTAATATTTGCTTTAGTGTTTGGAATTTTATCTAAAATAAATATTTTTGGAGGTAAGAATGGAAATGAAGGAAAAGGAATAAATATTGTGATTGCATTGGCTGTTGGGTTTTTAGCTTTGCAATTTAATTTTGTTTCAATATTCTTTTCTGAAATTTTTCCAAGATTGGGTATTGGATTATCAATAGTGTTGGTTGTTTTAATTTTACTTGGATTATTTATTAATCCTAAAAATAAAGGTTGGATGGGAGGAATGACTGCAATAGCACTTTTGATTGCAGTTGTTGTTGTATTTTCTAGTTTAGATTCATATAGTTGGTATACTGGTTCTGGAATTGGATATTGGTTAGGATATAATTGGGCAACTATTGTTGGGGTGTTAGTCTTTCTAGGTTTGCTTATTACAATTATTGTGGGATCTAAATCACAAAAAGAAGATAAGAGTGTTTTAGCAAAAATGCTTGAAGGTTAGAGAAATAAATTTATTTCTTTTTTTTAGAAATTTTTTTATGTATTGCTTTTTTATGTGTTTTTTTTTCTAATACTTTTGAAAAAGAATCTTCAACCATATCAATTTCTTTTTTTAAAGACTCTAAGCCTTTTCCATATGAGCCTACTTTTTCTATTATTGATATTTGCATTTGATCAAACATTTTTTCAATTCTTTTTAATCTCTCAGACATATCTTGCACTTTTGATTCAAAAATTGTTTTAAATTCAATAACATCATTAACTTTGTTTTGGATTTTTTTGATTTTATCTAAAAAAACTTGTTCTGCTATTTCAATCATATTATCTATTCCAGATTCTGCATAATTATTGTTTTGAGAATAGTTTTGGTCTTGAGGATAATATTCTTCTTGAGTATTTTCTTGAGGAGCATATTGTGGGGTTTCATAATAATTTTGATCTTGAGGATAATTTTGATCTTGGGGCATTTGGGGTTGGTAAACTTCTGTAGGTGTTTCTTCATTATAATCTGGAATTTGTTGTGTTGGTTGAGGGATGTTTCCAGCAGCTTCTGAAAGTGAATTTCCCATTATTGAAGGTTGCATATTATTATTTCCAGATTCTGAAGTTACTGCTTGTTTTATTTGTGATTGTGTTAAAGCATCTGAAATTTCTTTTGGAGATATGCCTTGTGTTTGCAAATTTCTAATTATTTCATTTTCTTTAAAACCTTGTCTCTTCATATCCATTACTTTTTCTAATGTTGCCATAGTTTTTATTAGTTTTATCTATTTTTTAATTTTTCTAAGTCTGATCTTGTGACCAAATCTAAAGGTTGAAACATTTTTGCTTGTTTAATTAAAATATTTAGGTCTTCTTTTCTAGCAAAACTAGAAAATTCAGAAGAAATAGTTTCTATAAATGATCTAATTCTTTCTGTTTCTTGTTTTAAAATCTCTAAACTTTTTTTAAGATCTAAAATGTCTTTTTCAGACTGTTCTTTAACTTCAATTAAATTTTGTCCTATTAGGATTAATCTGTCTTTCAAAATTCTTTGTTTTTCTTCAAGGTCCCGTAGACCATAAGCATTAGAATTAGAAGCATTTTCAAGATTAGCATATTCTTCCATTTAATAAAACAGTGAATTTAGTTTAAATTTGTTTGGATTTTTATATTTCTTTTAAAGACACTAAATAATTTAAACTAGTTTTACATTGTTTAATTATGCAACCCTTAAAAGGCATAAAAGATGTGAGTTATGAGGTTAGAAGAGAAGGTGGAGAAGATATACTTTATTTAGATTATTCTAAAGTTGCTTTTTCTCCGAGTTTACCTGATTCTCCAGAGGTTATGGAAAAAACAATTGATTATTTAATTGAGAATCCAAATGTTTCTAGAATCATATTTGTGCAAAATAAGAATTATAATTATGATTTTAGAGAAACTTCATATTTGTTGGAAATTGCAAGTCTTTATGTTTATTTTTTAAAACAAGAAAAAATTTTAAGTTTTGGAAAATTAGTTAAGGAAAATGAATCTGTGTTTTCTGCAAGATATAATTCTTTGTTTTCTTTTCTTTATGTTCTAAAGAAAGACCCTTTTTTAGCGTATATGGATTTGAAAAGAATACTTTTAGAAGCAAAGATAAGATTAGAAAAAACATCTGGAAATTTAAAAATAGATCAACTAAATTACGTAAATCTTTTAGTCAATATTTTTAATTTGCTTGAAAAGACAAAGTTATTGCAAATTCTTTTACCCTATTCTCCAACATATCAAAGAGGAAGTAGAGAAATTTACCATCATGCTTTTAGCCCAGATGTAATACCTAATTTTACTTTTACGCGTTTAGTTTCAGATATTCCTTCTGATGCTGAAATTGTTGACCAATATGAAATAAATATAAATGAATATGATATTTCCAATGTGGTTATCTTAAAAAGAAAAAATGAATCTAAATTATTTTATCATTTAAATCCTCCTGAAAATTCATTAAAAGAAGACCATAATTTACTTTTAAATTTAGCAAGAAATGTTTTAATTGAGCATCAGCCAAAAGCAGAAGAATTTACAGACACTGAAAGAACAAGGCAGGTTTTTTTCAACATATCTAAAGATTTAATTAGAGATTTGGGAGAAGCAAAAAATATTAAATTAAATTATGAGGATTTAAACAAATTAGCAACAATTTTAGTTAGACATACTATTGGATTTGGGTTAATAGAGGTTTTACTTCAAGATAAAAGAATACAAGATATTTCATTAAATGCCCCAATATCTCAGGTTCCAATTTATTTAAGACATCAAGAATATGACGAGTGTTCTACAAATATTCGACCAAGTTTCGAAGATTCAAATTCTTGGGCTGCAAAATTTAGAATGATTTCTGGAAGACCTTTAGATGAATCAAATCCAATTTTAGATACTCAATTAGAAATTGGAAAAATTAGGGCTAGAATAGCTGTTATTCAAAACCCTTTATCTCCAGATGGCTTGGCATATTCAATTAGAAGACATAGAGAATCTCCTTGGACATTGCCTCTTTTTATTAAAAATAAAATGATAAATCCTTTATCTGCTGGTCTTTTAAGTTTTTTAATTGATGGTGCAAGAACTCTTTTGGTTGCAGGAACAAGGAGTTCAGGAAAAACATCTTTACTTGGAAGTTTAATGTTAGAAATTAATCCTAAAGCGAGAGTAATTACTATTGAAGATTCTTTGGAACTTCCTGTGGAATATATGCGGAAATTAAATTATAATATTTTAAGAATGAAAGTTAGATCTGCACTTTTAAAAACAACTGCAGAAGTTTCTGCAGATGATGGAATTAGAACGAGTTTGCGTTTGGGGGATAGTGCATTAATTGTTGGTGAAGTTAGAAGTGTTGAAGCAAAAGCACTTTATGAAGCAATGAGGGTGGGAGCATTAGCAAATGTTGTTGCCGGAACAATTCATGGTGCTTCTCCTTATGGGGTTTATGATAGAGTTGTTAATGATCTTGGAGTTCCAGTGACTTCTTTTAAAGCTACAGATATTATTGCTGTTGCAAATCCAATTAAATCTGCAGATGGATTATATTCTTGGAGAAGACTTTTAGAATTAGCAGAGATAAGAAAACATTGGGAAAAAGATCCTGTTATTGAGCAGGGGTTTGTTGATTTAATGAGATATAATGTTGAAAAAGATGAATTAGAACCTACAAATGATTTGATTAATGGGGAAAGTGAAATTATAAAAGAAATTGCTTCTAAAGTTAGAGGTTGGGCTGGAAATTGGGAAGCTGTTTATGATAATATTCTTACTCGAGCTAAAATTAAAAAAGAAATTGTAGATGTTGCTGAAAAAACTAAAAATTTTAGTATCTTGGAAGCTGAATTTAATCAATTGGCAAACCATCATTTTCATAGAATTTCTGACGAGGTTATTAAAGAAATTGGATTGCCTTTAGGGGAAAGGGTTTTTCCAAAATGGCAAAAATGGTTGGTGGATGAAATTAAAAAAAGAAAAGTTTAATATAAAAATATTTATATAGTATTAATTTTTTAAGTATCTATGAATAAAAGAAGTGGTTTAATTTTTGGAATCTTATTAGTGTTAATGTTTTCTATATTTTCATTCGGAGTTGCAAATGCTAGAGAGATGGCTAATGTTAATTTTTTAAGTTGCATTGATTCTGAAGTTGGGATGAATGGAGATTCTTCTGTACTTGATTATTTAGTGAAAGGTCAAATTCATGTTGAGTATGAATCTGGAGGAGTTATGGCGTCACAAAATATTTATGATGAATGTAAAGATACTAGCACCTTAATAGAATATTTTTGTAAAAATCCTTTAATTGGAACCACAAAACCAGCCAAATCAGAAGTTTCTTGTGGAGTTGGTCAA
Organism: Candidatus Woesearchaeota archaeon; assembly: GCA_964507595.1. Classification (GTDB taxonomy): domain Archaea; phylum Nanobdellota; class Nanobdellia; order Pacearchaeales; family GW2011-AR1; genus EX4484-71. The sequence continues at coordinate 1,992 of CAZDPO010000006.1, read as the reverse complement.
ACTTGTGAAAATGGTGCATGTATAAATACTGATAGAGGATCAAATTCTGGTTTAGCAAATGAATTACCGCTTGAATTTTTTGGGCCTAATAACAATTATACTTATTATTCATGTACGGGAGTAGTTTCTCCTCCTGGTTCTCCTAATCCAGGTATAAAGGAGAGTATTACTGTTGAATATAGTGATAATGGTGGCCCAATACAAAGTGTAACTATTTATGATGCTTGTAAAAAAGTAGCTTTGGGGGGCATTTCATCTGCTAAAGAAACTCAGCTTTGGGAGTATTGGTGTAAAGTTGATCAATATGGGGGAGTTCATCCCACTTTTTCTTTTCATGCTAATTGCGGACCTGGAAAGACTTGTGAAGAAGGGGCTTGTGTTGGGGGATTAGTTTGTAATGAAACAGATGGTGGAAAGATATATTCTATTTACGGAAAAGCTTCTGGTTGGGATAGTTTTGATAAAAAATATGTAACTTATGAAGACCAATGTCTAAGTGGTAATACTGGTAATGAAATTAAAGAAGCATATTGCAGTTGGACAGGGGAAGTTGGAAGAGAATCTGTTGTTTGCTCAGAAGGATGTAGTAATAATGTTTGTGTGGAGCCTGCTGTGGAAGGGAATACCATAAATTGTACAGATAGTGATAGTGGAATTGATGCAAGTATTACAGGAACCGTCGTTGGTTTAAAATCTATTCAAAATTCTACAAGTTGGTCTTTTACAGATACTTGCACAACAGAAGAAATTATGGGACAAACTGTTAATGTGGCTGTTGAAGGCTATTGTTCTGAAAATGGGGAAGCAAATACTCTTTGGGTTTATTGCCCTGCAGGTTGTACTGATGGAAGTTGTGATTTTGTAGCAGGAGTTTCTGGGTGTGCTGATACAGATAATGGAATTAATTATAGTAAAATGGGAACTGTTTCTGGAACACATTATGGTCTTGAAGGATGGTCTTTAACAGATACTTGTCATAGAACACAGAATAATCAAGAGGCATATCTTACAGAAGGGTATTGTGAAAATGGTGAAGCTAAATTTATTAATGTTCTTTGTTTAGGAGAGTGTTTTGGTGGAACTTGCAATGTTGAAGGTTCTAATATCACTGCATATGATTGTGAAGATACTGATTTTGGTTTAAATTATAATGTAAAGGGTACAACTACTGGAATGCATGAAGGAGATCCAAATTGGGTTCATGAAGATAGATGTTATGGGCAAAATGTTATAGAGGGATTTTGTGATAGTTTTGGAAATGTGCACCTTGTGAATTATGGTTCTTGTGAAAATGGTTGTGATAATGGTGCTTGTATTCTTGGAGATGCTGGAATTGGGAATAACATTAAGACAAAATCTTTACTAAGTTATAGATTTACTAATTTTGTTAGAAATATGTTTACTAATCAAAATTCAGATGCACAAACTTCAAATAATGTTAATAATGGAGCTCAAGCTGGGCAAAATAAAGGTGATAAAGATTCTGGGGTTGGTGGGGGTGATGAAGGTGTTGGATATGCAAACCAAAATATGAATGGTGCAAATGAAGAATCAATGGATTCTGCTTGATTATAAAAATATTTATATAATCGTTATTTCTTTTTTTTAGATGAGAAGCAGAAAACTATATTTTATTTTAATATTAGTCTTAGCAGTTTTAGTTCTTTTGTTTTTTATATTTAAAGGATTTTTTTTAGGTATTTTTAATATAAATGCTCAAATTATTTCTGAATCTTCTGGAAAAGATGTGGCAATTTTAGAATCAAGATGTTCAGATACTGATAGCATGAATATCTTTGAAAAAGGGTATCGTAGTTTTGAAGGAAATATTAAAGAAGATTTTTGTTTAGTTAGAGATTCTACAGGAAATATGTATGTTAAAGAATATTATTGTTATGGTGAGGTTATTCAAAAATGTCCTGGAGAATGTTTAGATGGTGCATGTGTTGGAAATATGGAAAATCAAGAAAAGTTATCAAATTTTATAGAAAG
>CAZDPO010000005.1:0-26133 GCA_964507595.1 Candidatus Woesearchaeota archaeon | reverse complement strand
ATTCTCTTCTCAAACCCTTAAAAAAGAAACAAATATTAAAATCTCAGTTGTGGCTTTTGATTTTATTCAAATTCCTTAAATATTTCATGTAAGTTAATTTCTATAATTGACACTTGCATTTTGATTTTCCAGTTTTTTAAGATTTTTGGATGAACTTCTCCAATTTCTCCAATTTCTTTATCTTTGAGATATATTTTTCCTGTTCTTCCTTCAATTAAATGTGGGGAAATTTTATCTGTTTGTTTAAGGGTGAATTTTATATTTAACATTTTTTCTAGATATTCTAAAATTTGTTTAATATCTGTGAAATTTCCAGGGCATATTCCTATTGCTAATTTTTCAGATTCAATTACTTTATTTGAAATTAATTGAAAGGTTTTTCCTGTTTCAAATATTTTTTGAGGATATTCTGAATCTACATTTTTTGAAAAGGTTTTTAAAATATAAGATGAAAGGTCTTTTCTTAGAATATTATTTTCTGTTTTAGATTCTATAACTTCTATGTAATCTTCTTCTGCTTTTTCATTAATCCCCATTTTTGTAAACTGATCTGGTTTTGTTGTTAAATGCAAGTTGCAAGTTTCTACAAATCCAAGTCCTTGGAGAATTTCTGCTAGCTTTCTTTTAATAATTTCTTCTTTATTTTCTTCACCTATTGTTGAGATGTTTGGAATTTCTGGTTTAAAATTTTCATAACCATATGCAATTGCAATGTCTTCTATTAAATCCACTTCATGTAAAATATCTGTTCTCCATGAGGCAATCTTAACTTCATTTTTTGAATAAGAATGTCCCATTTTTTCTAGACATTGTTTGATTTGTTTTTCATTCAAGTCTAATCCTAGAAGTTTGTTAATATTTTCTATAGATATTTTCATCTTTTCTATTTTTAATTCTGGAGATATTTTTGTTTCTTTTGATTTTATCTTCATTTGGTAGATTTTTCCTCCCATGTCTGCGAGGGTTGTTACGATTATATTTAAACATTTATTTATGGCCTCCATATCATATCCAGAACATTCTACAAAAACCTCTTTTGTTTTTTCAGTAACTCTTCCGGCTGTTTCAGAGTTTATTATTGGGGGCATGCTTAAAATGTTTTTTGCACTATCTATAAAAATAGGAAATCTTGCTTTTCCTTTTAATAAATGAGAATATTCTTTTCCAGCAGGATGTCTTTGTAAAATCTCTAATCCAGATATCTCTTTTCCATATTCTAAAGGTATGAATTTTATTTTGTCTGGTTCTATTGCTTTGTATGTTATAGGTAATTTTATTTTATCTAAAGGATATGTCCCAATTGCTATTTTCTTTCTTTTTCTTCCAATTGTGGCATGGAGTTTTTCTTGAATTTCAATTATCTCTTTTATTTTATTTTCACTTAATTTTAATCCTTTAATTATTGCACATGCTGTATAGGGTCTTATGTCTTTTACAGAGTTGTCTATTTTTACAAAATAGTTTTTTTCTGGTTTATGTAATTTGTATTCTCTTAATCCCATTTTCTTGCCTAGAAATGCTAAAAAAGATCTTTTAAATCCATGATAAGATAATAAATCTGGTCTATTTGGAAAGATTTCTAATTCTATTTCTGAATCTGTTATTGATTCAATAGGTACTCCAAATAAGGCTATTTTTTCTTTCATTTTTTCATCTAATTTCCCAATATCTTTTTCAAATTGTTTTTTAGGTATTTTTATGTTGGCCATTTTATTTTATCCAATTTTTCATATTTCTTAATTGAGTTAGATCATTTTTGTAAATTTCTCTTAAATCTTTTATTTGATAATAGTCCATAAGCATTCTATCGAATCCAGGGCCCCAAGCCAATACTGGAATTTGTTTTCCAAGTAAAGGTATTGTCACTTCTGGCCTAAATATTCCTGCTCCCCCCAATTCCAGCCATACTTTCTTTTCTGGATGCCAAACATTTATTTCAACACTTGGTTCTGTATATGGGAAATATGCAGGCGTAAATCTTATTTTTGTGAATCCCATTTTTTCATAGAATTTTTTTAAATATCCTAAAAGATTTCTGAAATTAACATTTTCATCTATTACTATTCCTTCTGATTGATTAAATTCAAAACCATGGCACCAATCAATTGTTTCATTTCTAAAATTTTTACCTATTGTAAAGAATTTTCCTTTTCTTTGTTCTATTGGGAGTTGGCCTAATTCGTAAAGTTTATGTGCAGATAAACATGTGGTGTGTGGTCTTAAAACCATTTTTTTAGATTCTTCTTCATCCCATTCATATCCCCAACCACGACTCCCTCCAATTCCTTTTTCGTGAATATCTTTAATTTTTTTAAGTATTTTTTTATCTGGTATTTCTTGTTTTTTATCTATAAAGAAAGTATCTTGCATTTCTCTTACAGGGTGATCTTGAGCAGTAAATAGGGCATCAAAATTCCAAAAACTTGTTTGAATAATATCTCCAGTCATTTCTTTGAACCCCATTTCAGTCCAAATTTTTCTTCCATAATCTATTGCTTGATTTACAAAATGTCTTTTTCCACCATAGATTCTTGGAACATTTGCACTTAAATCATATCTTCTAAATTTTTTACCTTTCCAATTTTGTTCTTTTTTTAGGAGATCTTGAGTTATTTGTTCTATTAAATTTCCTGAATTTATTTTAGATTTGCTTATTCTTTTCCCAAGTTCTGTTAAGGTTATTTTAATTTCTTTTACATCTCTAACTTCTATAATGTCTTTTCTTTTTTGTAATTCTTCAAATGCAAAATTTTGTTCAGGAGATAGAGAATCTTTTTCTAAGGGTAAATTATCAATAAATATTTCTTCTAAGCTTCTTTTTGAAATTTCTTCTTTATTTGCATTAAATATCATCTTTCCGTTTTTTAATTCAATTAAAGCTTTTCTTTTTAATGCCCCAATAGAGACTTTAAATTCATCATTTGATAATTTGCTTTCTTTTAAAGCATCTTTTAATGGAAGTATTCTCTTTGTGTCTAGAAGATTTAATAATCTTCTTTCAGGTAGGCCTTTTTTTCTATATAATGCTCCGTTAACTCCTAGTTCAATTATCTTTTTCTTTTTAAATTCTAATTCGATTATGTTCTTTTTTTGAAGATATTCTAATGCTCTTAGAACAGTAGTTTTATCTAGATTAGATTTTATGCAAATTTCAGAAATGTTTTTTTCTTCAAGGTGGGGAATTATTTTTCTTTCAATTGGACTTAAAGATTCAATTATTTTTTCCATACAATCTTTTAGTAATTTTACTTAAAAAAGCTTTGTTTTTGAGTTAATTAAATTTATAAATTCCTTTTGTTTTTAATTTGTATGTTAAATAAGAGGGGATTGTCTGCAGTAGTTTCTACAATAATTATTGTGGGATTAGTTTTGGTTGTTTTAGGAATTGTTGGGGCTGTTATATTTGTATTTGCAAGAGAAGGAACAAGTCAACTTTCCCCAAGCAAATATACTGTTAGAGTGGGAATTGCTTCAGCAAATGTTAATTATTCTACAGGTATGGCTGTATTAAGAGTTTCTAGAGACCTTGGCACAGGAGATCTTGTTGCATTAAAATTTATATTTGAAGATTTAAGGTCTTCAGAGGTTTATGATTATAGGGTTATTGGATTTGATGAATTAGAAGAGAGAACTTTTGATATTTATTTAAATCCTTTAAATTCTAGTTTGGCCTTAGCAAATATATATAAAGTTTCAGTTGCACCAGTTATTTTATTAGATTCTGGAGAAGAAGTTATTGGAATTCCTTCAGAACCTGTGGAAGGATTAAATAGGGGTTTAAATCAATCAGATGAAGTTTTAGCTAATGGTGGAGAAGATGAAGGAATTTGTTATTCAAATATTCAATGTGGTTCAGATTATCTTATAAATGGAACAAGATATTGTTTAGATAATTTTGTTCACCAATATAAAAAGACTTTTGAGTGTATTTTAGGATTTTGTGATGAAGGTCTTGAAGATGTTATTGTTGAGAATTGTAGTTATGAATGTTTTGATGGGGAATGTGTGGATGAGGTAATTGCATGTACACCTGCTACTGTTACAACAGATTGTGGGATGAATGGGCTTATTGGAATACCTGCTTGTTCTCAAGATGGAACCAAAGTTATTCAAGATTATAAATCATATTCTTGTATAAATAATTCATGTAGTGTTACAATAACTTCTAGCACTATAGAAGAATGTAATGAATCTGAAGTTTGTTTTAATGCTGAATGCTTTATCCCTGTTGAATGCACTACTCATGCAGATTGTGATCCTGGAGAAATTTGTGTTGAAGGAATATGTGTTATAGAAGAAATTGTTAATTCTGGAATTATTTCATCTATTTGGCCATTTAGTATTGGCGAGTATTTTGATAGTCCAAGTTTATTAAATCCTTTAAATACAAGTTTAGTTAATTATTATATTGTATTTCCTGGGAGTAATCAGGAAGGATGTTTAAAGATAAATGAACACAAAGTTCCAAATGTAACTGGAGCAGCACCATATGTTAGATTAAATGTTACAGTATCAAATATTTCTACTGGGAATAATTTTCAGGTTTGGGAAACAAGTTATATTTGTGGATTTTATTAAAGTCCCTATAATTTTATAAGGTATTTTAAAGTGGTTTTTATTATGGAATTTAATGATTTATTTAAACCATATTCTTTTGAATTAAAAGGAAATTTAAAAGAGTATTTAATTGAACGAGAGATGGGAAGAGCAAATAATTTGTTTTTTGGTTCAGAGCATTTTTTTATGATTAGGGATGAAGGATTTATGAGGCCAGAGCAACTCAAATTAGAGTAGATAAGAGTCCCTGTCCAGATACGGGATATTTTGTAAATTCCGATTATATGTTAGAGAGTGTTGGAAGAGGGCATTCAAATATGAGTTTGATGGGGGCAGAAGCAGGGGTTTATTCTCCAGAAAATATTTTAGAAGGTGAGATTTGGTCAATTTATGGTTTAAATATTTTTGATATTAGCTAAGATAATTTATAAATTTTTAATCATCCAAGTGGGCATACCTAAAACTAAGGCTAAAGATTTAATGTTGTTTTTGTTGATCTTTTTATCTTTAGAAATTACTTTCATTTGAACTTTGTATTTATTACATAGTTTAATATTTTGAATTAATCTTGAGATTATTTTTTCTTTATATTTTGAAGATATTAATTCATCAAAATTTATTCCAATATTTATTTTATTTTTCTTTGCTATTTTTGCTAATACTTGATTAAATCCAGAATTTCTTTGTTTTTGAAAATCTTTTCTATTTTCTAAATTTATTAAAATTGTTTGTATGGGTAGTTTTTCAAGAACTTTTCTATTTAGATCATCGTCTCCACTTGTGAAGACCAAATCTTTATTTTTGTTTTTTTTAATAAATTCTTTTAATTTGCTGAAATTTGTTTCTGAAAAGATTATTTGCTCCATATTAATCTTTAATTGTGGTCCCTATAAAGCTTTTTCCTTTTAGAAGATTATCTAATTGTTTGGTATCTTTTCCAAGAATATATGTTGTTATTTTATTTTCTTTTATTATTTTTGCTGCAGATTGGTCTAAAACAAAATGTTGACCTGGTTGGAATTTTGATTTATTTGCTTTTTCTTCAAAGTCTTTCCAGTTTATTTTTGATATAAATTTTGCTTTTTTATTTGTTAGGGGATTGTCTGTGTAAAGTCCTTTTATGTTTGTAAGATTTATGAAATTTGATTTTAGGTTTTTTGCAATCTCTGCAGTTGTTGAATCTGAGGTTTGGTGTGGTTTGTATTCTAATGCTCCACAAAAAACAATATCTCTTTTTTTTAGATATATTTTGATTTGTTTTATTTTATGTGGAATTCCTTTGTGAGGATCTATTCCAAAAAAATAACTCATAAATCTTGCGTTTGTTCTTGTTGAAGATATTCCTGCAAGACTTTGAAATTCATGATTTTTCCCATCTACTTTTAAAGCAGATATGTATTTTCTAGCTAAACTTCCTCCACCGCACACAATTACAAATTTATGTTTGTTTTTATTTGCTAAGATGATTTTTCTAAAGTTTTTTAGATATGTGTAATCAACTTTATCTGGAATAATTAAACTTCCTCCAAGACTTAGAACAATTACATCTTTCTTCATATTCTTAATAGGCAATTCTTATTTTTAAGGGTTTTTGATTGTTGAATTTGAGAATAATAATGGTTTTTAAGGGGAGTTTCTTTAGATTTATATGGAAGAAGGAGGATTTATTGCAAGAGCTATAATGGCTTTTAAAAAAGGTTCTAATGGTTCTAATGATTTGGAATATTTGATGAATTGGTCTTTTGAAAATAGAAAAGTTTTTTTTGGAGGTTTAGAATTTGAAATAAGTTATGAGACTAGAGATCTCAACATTTTTATTTCCCCTAAAGATCTCTCTGAATGGAATTTGTTTAAAACCTATTTTGAAGTAATGAAAAACCCAGACTTTTTTCACGAACATGGTTTTTCTCAAGGATTTTTAAAAGAGAAATATTTTTTTCTTAAAGATAGAAAATATCTTTTAGATGAAGATTCTAGAAAATGCAATATCTTTTCAAGACCGATTACAAATAATAGAAAGAAATTAGTAGAATCAATATATTATTCTGTGGTTGTCCCATTTATAAGATATAAATCTTTTTTTGATAGGGATTTTTCTGGGGCTATTTAAATATTAATTAAAAATAAATAATATAATTCTCCTAATATTCCATAAATATACCAAATTGGAGCATATTGTAAACAAATTAATCCTTTAAAATTAGATTTAAATTCTTTTCCAAAGAGTTTTATTTTTTTATTTGAATAATCCCATGGAGATTCTCCTACTGATTTCTTTATAATCCACCCCGAGGTAAATTCCAATATATAGAATAGGCAAAAATAAATAAGTCCTCTAATGAAAATTGAAATGTGTGGGGGGAGATTTAATGTTAATAGATAAAATATAGGTACAATTGCATATATTGGAAACATCCATAAATAGGTTACTCCAATGAGTTTAACTTTATTTTTTTTACGCTCTTTTAAATGATTTAGAATAGAGGTCCAAAAAACTTCTAGAGTTATTCCCATAAGAATGAAGCCAATTAAAGGTATTATTGTTTTCATTTTATTTAACAGTAAATAATTTATCATCATTTGCATTGAAGATATCTAATCTAACTCCAGAATCAAGCCAACCATGTGCATAATTTAAAGCTGCAAAAGCATTTACAAAATCTTTTTTTGATTCAAAATGTTTAGCATCAGATAAATAATTTTCAACCATGTCTATTATTTCTTTTGCATATTTTTCTTTTCCTTTGATGATGTTTTTTTTGACTATTTTTAAAGCTACATTAGTTAAATTAAAATATTTTTCAAGTTTTTGCTTAGTTATTTGTTTCATAATTTTTTAAATTCTTGATTATTTTTAAATTCATTGGAAATCTTTAAATAGCTCTCTTAATTAGATTTACTATATATAAGAGGTAGAATGAAAAAACTATTTATAATCCTAGGCGTCTGTATGATATTTTTATTAGCTGGAGGAGTTCTTGCTGAAAACTTAGCTGTTTCAAAAGATGTTGATACTTTTGTTAAAGAAGTGGTTAAAGAAAAGGGAATTAATCAGGAAAATATAAAGAGTGTTGAAAAAGTTGATTTTGCAGATCTTCCTGAAGAAGTTAAATTAGAGAATATTGATGATACTAATCTTGCAATGTATGAAGTAGATTATGGTGGAGATAAACCGGTTTTTGTTATAACTGTTTCAGATACCACATTTAAGAAGACTTTGAAAGAAATTGCAAATAAGATGATTTTAAATTTTGGATTTAATGGAGAACTTGGAGAATCTAATTTTTTAAATACTGCAACCGGAGTTCAAACAAGTGAAGAAAAAGGATATGTTATGATGAGGGAAGGGAGTATAACTGGATTATCTACTAATTTAGAGATCTTGGATTTTAAAGAAAAAAGAGAAGTTGAAATTATTATATATAAAAATTCAGAACCAGTTGGTTTTAGAAATTCTGTTTTAGTAAATTCAACAGGAATCATTAAAGATTATGATTTAATATCTAAAGATACTCTTAGTTTTGAACCTGGAGATGTTATTTCAGTTTATGCTGAGGTTGGGGAAAATATTATAATCAAAGATGTAATAACAATAATGGAGATTAACATTTTTGAATAAAAATTGAAAGGAGGTAGTAAAAATAATGGTAAAAGATAATAGAGGAAAGATTATGTGGATTTTGGTAGCTGTGATAATAGTCTTAGTCTTGGTTTTGTTATTCCTCTTTGTTGTTAGGCCTAGTATGAATAATTTTGTTGTGAATAAACAAATAGAAGGAGTTAATATGGCTTATGGGGATGTAGTTAATCAAATTCAGACAAATGGTTATTTTGCATTGCCTTTAGGAAATAATGAAGCAGGAGAACCTCAAACTTTAGTTTTGGTTCCATATGTTCCTCCTCAAGATTCAGGAACTCCAACGCAATAATTTTTTTTATTTTTTTTATTTTTTTTATTATGAAAGCTTTAAATAGATATATTTCTTTTAATTAGAATTAGTTACTTACATTAAAAGATGGCGTATAAGAAGTATATAAAAAAGAATGGTAAGATATATGGGCCTTATATTTATCATAGTAAACGTGTTGATGGGAAAGTTGTATCAGAATATCATGGATTAAAAGAAGGTACAATAAAAAAAGTAAATAAGTCTCCCCTTTTCTTTATTTTTGCAGCAGTTGCATTGGTTTTATTTTTCACACTTTTTTTCACACTAAAACCAAGTAGTTTATCTGGAAATGTTATTTTAAATCTTGAAGGGCAATATCAAGAAGATCAACCTTTGGAGGGAGTTTTGAGTATTAATTTAAAAGAAGGGGAAATGATTCCAGAAGATTCTAAGATTGTTTTTGAAAATGCTGGTGAAAATTATGAATATGCTTTAAATGATTTAATATTAAATAAATTAATTGAAGGGGAATATTATGTAGAAGGTTCTGAATCTTTTGGTCAAGGATTTGGATATGGTTTAATTGGAAGTAATGTTGTTTATCCAGAGGTTTATTTTAAATTTAAAGTAATTAGTTCAAGTTTGGAAGGGAATTTAGAAGAAGCTACTTTTAATCAAGTTGAAAATACAACAGAAAGTATTGTAGAAGAACAAACTCCAAAAAATGTAACAGAAGAACAAATTATAGAAAACATAACAGAAGAACAACCTATTGAAGAAATTGTTGAAAATGTTTCTGAAGAAACTGTTTCAGAGATTGTAGAAGAACAATCTACTGAAGAAATAGTAGAAGTACAAGTTGTAGAAGAGCAAACTCTAGAAGAAGTAATAGAAGAACAATTTACTGAAGAAGTTGTTGAAACTCCTGAAGAGAGTGTTTCAACTGAGATAGAGGCAATTCCTGAAACAAGCTCTGAACCAAGTATAACTGGAAATGTTGCTAGAGGAGTTTTTGGATCAATTATAAATTTATTTATGGGAATTAGGCCAACAGGAAATGTTGTTTCTGAAGGAGATGAAGTTCAAGCAGATGTTTCATATGCAAAAGAATTTAAATATAATATTCAACCTGGGCAGACAATAAAGATTCTCCCTGGAAGTGTTAGGACAGATACAAAAGAATTATCTGTAAGTGATTTACAGGTATTTATTCAAGAAAATTCTGTTATTATAAAAACAAATTATTATGAAGAGACACATGGTTTTGGAAAAAACTATATTGGGAAGAATATGGAAAATATAAATATTAATCTTTCTGCATTAAATCTTAGTTTTAAAGATAAATCTCTTGGCATAAAATTAGTTCATGGAGATAAGGAGATTAAATCATTTAAAGTAAATCTTGGAGATTCTTTTTTAGAGAGTTCTGATAATGAGACTATGGAAGATGCAAATGAGTTAATATATTCTTTAACAGACTCAGAAAAGAAAATTTTAAGTGATGAATTTGGAAATGAATCTATAAATCAAAATGCTAGAGAATATAAGGATTGGATAATTGTTTCTCTTAAATTAGGGTCTTATGAAGTTGAATATTCATATAATAAAGATTTATCTAGAGCAGATTTGAATTCTTTGATAGAGAAAGATAAAATTAATTGGTTAAGAGATATATCTAATGAAATAACAAAAGAAGAAACACCTTCATTTAAGTTAGATGAGTTTAATCAGAATTATGATTTTTCTTAAGTATAAAATGGTTTTGGAACAGGTGTTTGGGAGTTCTTTCTAATTATAAAATGTATATCTTTTTCTGATTTTATTATAGTAATTGTTAAATTACTTATTGCTATTTTTGTTATACCTTCTGAAATGGGTATTTTTGAGAAAAGTGATAAATTGTTTGTTAAGGTTTCGATTTCAGATTGAGTTAAAATTATATTGGTGTTTTTTCTTCCCATAATTCCATTTACAATTGTTTTTTGATTTGGGGCTTCTACTTCTATTTCTCGTACATTTGAGTCATTTAGTAGCATTTGCAGTTTTCCAAAATTTACTTGGTCAAGATCTTTATTTGGTCTTGGAATTAAGTTTTCAGGTATTCTAGAAGCAGGCATGGTTAATTTCTTTTTTTGATTATTTAAAATTGGGAGAGTGTTTTTTTTAGATAAAGGAATATTTCTAAGATCTTGTATTAATATACTTGTTTCTTTAGGATTTTCTAAAGGTTTTTTTCTTTGTTCTAATTTTTCTTGTATTGTCTCTTTTGTCATATAGACTTGTTTTCTTTGATGAGGCAATCTTTGTTTTAAGATTTCATCTAATAAATAGATGTTTATATTTTTGTTACTTTTTATTAACTGTTTTGTAAATTGTAATAGAAAGTAACCTCTTGTTTCTTTTGTAGATGTTTCAATCATTTTTTTACCTAGAAAATTTATTCTGGCATCTCAAAAACAGGGTTTGTTTCTCTTTTTTCTATATTTTGATTTGTCTTTTGAGGTGCAAAACTTTTTCTTGGAATAACCATTTCTTTGTTATTCATAATTGGAGAAGGCACAAATTCTCTTTTCTGAAAAGTTTCTGGTTTGTTTTCATGCATCATTGTTAAACCTTTTGCAATTATTTTGTTTTGATCCATAAGCTTATTTATCTTTTCTAAAATTTCTCCACTAAAATTATTTGGTTTTCCAGATTCAAGTTCTTTTTTTACTAATATTTTTGCAGAATCTTCAAATAATTCTAGAAGATTATTTATTTTTTCAGATAATTTATCAAAACTTCCAATGACTTTTGCCATTATTTTTTGTAATTCAATAGAATTTTGAACTAAAATGTGTTCAGCAGTTTTGGTGGGGCTTTTCTTTTTTGGTTTGCTCACCTTTTTTTTCACCATGGTGTTTAGAAGGGATTTATATTTATAAATCTTGTCAAATTAAAATATTTTCAAAGGGTCTTCAGGATCTTCATCTGGTTCAACTGGGTTTTCATCTTCTTCAATATCTTCTGTTTCTTTGGTTTTTTCTCCATCTTCAACTTCTTCTTCAGGATGTTCTTTTAGATATTCTTGTTTTTCTTGTTCAATTGCTTGAATATCTTTTTCAATTTCTTCAGACTTTTGTGTTGGTTCTTTTTGTTTTATTTCTTTAGATTCTTTTGTAGTTTCTTTTTGCTTTATTTCTTTAACATTTTTTTCAAGTTCTTCTTTAGTTTCTGAATTTTGTTCAGGAACTCGCTTTTTAATTTCTTCTTCTTGCTTTTTTAATTCATATTGCCGAGGCTCTTTATCTGTATTCTTTAATATTTTTGTCTCTAGTTCTTGAATATATGTGGCAATTTCATTTGCAATATCTGCATTAACACTTATACTGTCAATTCCATTTTCAACTAGGAATTTAACCATTTCTTTTTTACTTCCAGCTTGTCCACAAATACTTGTTTCAACTTTATATCTTTTACAAACTCTTATTACATATGCTAATTGATATAAAACTGCTGGATGCATTTCATTATATAGGTGTTGAACTTGTTGATTTCCTCTATCAATTGCTAACATGTATTGTGTAAGGTCATTTGTACCAAAAGATATGAAATCTATTCCTTCTTCACAAAGATCTTTTATTAATTGAACTGCGGCAGGAGTTTCAATCATAATACCTACTTTTAATTTTTCAAATTGAATTTCTTTTATAAATTCTTTAACTTTTTTTAATTCTTGAACAGATATTACCTGGGGCATTAAAATTCCAATTGTTTTACCATCTTCTGCAATTCTTTTTAATGCTTTTAACTCTGCTTTTAATATTTTTGGATTTTGTAAACTATATCTTATTCCATGCATTCCTAACATTGGATTTGCTTCTTTTTCTTGAGGAGCTCCTTTTAAGTTTTGATATTCATCTGTTCTTATATCTGAAGTTCGTATCCATAATTCTTCAAAGTAATTTGCAATTCCCTGTATTCCTTTATAGATTATATTTTCATATTCATTTATTTCATCTTTTTCTAAAAAATAATTTGGATGTATTCCTGATTCTGCGATAATTCCTTCTATTCTAGTTAAACCAACTTTTTTTAATCCTGTTTTTGAAGCTCTTTCTGCAAAACTTGGAAGATCCACCATTACTTTTATCTTTGTTTTTGTTGTTGCTGTTACAGGCAAAATCTCTTTCTTTTTTGATTCGCTTGTTTTTCCAGAATATACTTTTCCTTCATAGCCATCTACTGTTATTTCATCTCCATCTTTTAAAATTTCTGTAGCTTTTCTTGTTCCAACAATACATGGTAATCCCATTTCTCTTGAGACTATTGCAGCATGTGCAGTCATTCCACCTTCATTTGTTATAATTGCAACTGATTTTTGCATAGCAACTACCATGTCTGGATTTGTCATTTTTGTAACTAAGACATCTCCTGTTTGGATTTTGTGTAAATCATCTAAATCCTCTATTATTTTTACTTTTCCAACTCCAATTCCAGGTGAAGCTGCTAAACCTGTTAAAATAACTTCTCCTTTTATTTCAGAAGCTTTTCTTTCTTCTTGTTTTTTTATTGTTGTTATTGGTCTTGTTTGAACAATATATATGTCTCCATTTTCTATTGCAAATTCAATATCTTGGGGTTTTTTGTAATGTTCTTCTAATTTTAATGCAAATTCTGCTAATTTTTGAATTTCATATGAAGTTAATACTTGGTGTTTTGATCTTTCTTCTTGTAATTGAACTGTTATTGTTTCTCCTGCAGAATTTCTTCTTATTGCGATTTTTTTATCTTCAATTGTTTTTGATTTTAATTCTAAACTTTGGGATACAACATAATTGTCTGGAGTTATTGTTCCAGATACAATTCCTTCTCCTAAACCCCATACAGCTTCAAGAATAATATCATTTGTTTTGTTTGTGGGATCTTTAGAAAACATTACACCAGATTTATCAGCATTAATCATTTTTTGAACAACAACTGCTAGGCTTGCGTCTTCATATTTGAATCCTTTTTTATCTCTATAATATGTTGCTCTTGCTGTAAATAAAGATGCAAAGCATTTTTTTATATGTTCTAATAATTGTTCTTTTCCTTTTATGTTAAGATAAGTGTCTTGTTGTCCTGCAAAACTTGCTTCTGCTAGATCCTCTGTTGTTGCACTAGATCTCACTGCAACAAAAATAGGTTCATGTGCTGTGTTTAAAATATCTGCTGCAGAACCTCTTTCAATTTCTATTTTATTTGCACTTAAGTGTTCATAAGATTCTAATATTTCTTCTTGAAGATCATTTGGAAGTTTTGAATCTGTTATTAATTTTCTAATTTCTATTACTTTTTCATTTAATTGCTTTGTATCTTCATATTTAATTGTCTCTAGAATTTGTTTTATTTTTTCATTTAAACCAGATTTTTTAATAAAATAATCATATGCTTGGGCTGTTACAACAAAACCTTCTGGAACAGGTATTTTTAAATTAAAGATTTCTCCAAGATTAGCTCCTTTTCCACCAACTAATTTCCCAGAATCTTTGTTTAATTCAGAAAACCATTTTATTAAAGATTCTCTATCTATCTCCTCTTTTTCCTCTGACATAGAATTATTTATTCAAGAGAATTAATAAAGGTTTTGTAAAACCTTTAGGGGGATTTAATTTTTATTTGCTTATTGCATTAACAGGACAAGAATCAATTGCTTCTTTTACACAAGGTATTTTCTTTTGTTCTTTTACAGTTGCTTTTCCATCCTCATCTATTTCAAAAACTTCTGGACAAATTGAAGTGCAACTTCCACATCCAATACAAGTATCTTTGTTTACTTTTACCATTTTATATTATTGTCAGATAACTTTATAAATTTGTCTTATTTGTTTTAGATATGTTATGGTGGATAATCTTAATCATTGTATTGGTAGCTTTGTTCTTAGTTATGATTGTTAGTTATTACAATAGATTTATTGTTCTTAATAATAGAATTAAAAATTCACTTGCTCAAATAAATGTTCAATTAAAGAGAAGAGCAGATTTAATTCCAAATTTAATTGAAACAGTTAAAGGATTTGCAAAGCATGAAACCTCTGCTATTAAAGCTGTGACAGATGCTCGTAAAGCTCTTGTAAGTGCTAAAGGTATTGAGAATAAAGTTAAAGCAAATAATCAATTAGAAGGTGCTCTTAAGACTATTTTCGCAATTGCAGAAGGTTATCCTGATTTAAAGGCAAATACAAACTTCTTAGAACTTCAAAGAGAATTAGCAGCTACAGAAGATAGGGTTGCATATTCAAGACAATTTTACAATGATTCTATTTTAAGTTACAATAATATTGTTCAGAAATTCCCTGGAAACATATTTGCTTCAATGTTTGGTAAAAAAGAAAAAGAATTTTTTAAAATTGCAGATGTTGATAGAAAATTACCAAAGGTTGCTTTTTGATTGTATATTTTGTATTGAATAAATGTTTATAAGTAATTAATAAATGGGTTTGTTGTGGTTAATAAAAAATTGATGGTTGTTGGAGATCATAATCCTCGTGTTTACAATGAATTTAGAGGATATTTTAAAGCTTTAGAGGATGAAGGAATTGTATCTGATATTATTGTTGGAAATTCAAGTTGTTTTGGAGAAATTCATATTAATCATAGTTCTCCAAAACCTTATTGATTGAGAAGATTTATTGAATATTTTGGTAATGATAAAGAATTTTATAATTTGGTTTTAAGCAAAGTTCCTGAAAATTCTCTTTCTGGTTCTGGTGCTAAGGTGAATATTGTGTCTCTTGAAGAATTTTCTAAAAGATTACCTAAAATAAAAAAAAGGTTTTCAACTTTGGAATTTCATTTTGGTTCTGAATAGATTTCAATAACCTTAAAAATAATACTTTATTCTTTTCATTATGAAAAGAATAGATTTTCGAGATCAAATATCTAGAAATAAAACAAAATCTGTTTTATTGATGGTTTTTATATTTGTTTTAATAATTGTTTTAGGTTATGCAATCTCATTTGCATTTGATCCATCATATTTCTTTTTTATACTTATTATTGCAATTGTATTTTCCTTAGGATATTTATTAATTATGTTTTATAATTCACATTCAATTGCTATTGCAAGTGTCGGGGCTAAACTTGCTGATCCAACAAAACATAGGCAGTTTTATTCTTTAGTTGAAGGATTAACTTTAGCATCTGGCTTACCTATGCCTAAACTCTATGTTATGAAATCAAAACAAATTAATGCTTTTGCTTCAGGTAGAAATCCTTCAAATGCTGTTGTTTGTGTTACAGAAGGTGCTTTAGAAAAACTTGATAAATCTGAATTAGAAGGGGTTTTAGCACATGAATTAGGACACATAGCAAATTATGATATAAGATATATGACTTTGGTTGCTGTTATGGTGGGAATTATTTCAATTGTATCTCAAATATTTTTAAGAAGTTTGTGGTTTGGAGCAGGAGGTAGGGGGAATGATAAAAGTCAAGTTATTTTTATAATCCTTGGAATTGTGTTAGCTATTTTAGCTCCTATTGTTGTTTATTTTGTTCAAATGAGTATTTCTAGAAAAAGAGAATTTAGTGCAGATGCTACTGCTGTAAAATTTACACGTTATCCTCGGGGTTTAATTAATGCTTTAAAGAAAATTAAAGAAGAAAATACTGTTCCTGAAAAGAAAATAAGTAAAGCAGTTGCACCTTTGTTTATTTCAAGTCCATTTAAAGGTTGGGATAAGACACATCCTGCTTTAGAAAAAAGAATTGAAGTTTTAGAGAAAATGTGAATGAAAACCTTTAAAAATAGCTTTCTTGTTAAATCCTGATGGAAACTTTATCAAATATGTTTTTAGATGATTTAAAATTAAAAGAATTATCTTTAAAATTACAAGGAAGAGATTTGACAATTCTTGTAAAAGATACAGATTATCCTCTTGAGAAAATCAAAGGAAAATTTGAAAATATATTAAATTTAAGTGGAAATCTTGTCTTGTTTTTAAATGATGGAGAAAGTTCAGCTTTTTCTTTTACAGGATTATTTAGAGGAATAGAAAGAATATATAATTCTAATCCAGATAAGATCTTTTATGGAAATCTTTCTGTAGCAGATGAATATTTTGATATTAATAAGAAAGATAATGAAGAAAGAAAGAGGATATTTAATCAGGGAGTTTGGTATTTACAAAATTTAGATTAGTTTTAAAAACTCTTTTTGATTATTTTAATTATGGGATTTTTAAGGGGTGGAGCAATCTTTTTAGTGAGTATAATATTATTTTTTAGTTTATTTTTTGCAATCGCTTTTCTTAATTTGTCTTGGTCTTTAGAGTATAATACTCTTGAACCTAATTTAATAGATGTTGCTAATAAGTTTGTAAATAAAACAGGTATAAGTGATCAGATAAACGCTGCTTTAGATGAAATGGATTTTTATTGTATGTTGCATTCAAACTATGTTTTTATGCAGGATGATATTGGAGTTGAAATTCCTTGTTCAATTGTAGATTCTGGGGCAGATAATTCTATTGATTATGTTGTTGAGTATATTATCCATAAAGTGTATTATGATGAATATGATTGTGAGTTTTGGAGTTGTGTTAAGGAATCAAAAATGCCTTTTGTTTTAATCTCTGAAAAAGCTAAAGATTATTGGCATGATAAATATAAGTTTGCACTTTATGTTGCTTTAATTGCATTTGCAGTCAGTTTTTTACTTGTTAGAAAAAAATCAAATGCTTTTATTAATGCAGGGGTTTTGACAATTGTTGCAGCGGTTTTATTTAAACAATTTGATTGGGTATTAAATATATTTCCAGATAGTTCTATACTAGAGTTTTTAGATATTTTCTTTGCTAAATCTTTGAATATAATGATATTTATGTGCATTATTGGGGGGCTTTTACTTATTGTTGGGCTTTTGTTTAGGTTCTTTAAATTAAGTACTAGAATTAGTAATCTCTTTAAGAAAAAAGGAAATAGAAAAAGTTTATCTGAAGAAGGAATAAGGGAGATGATCCATAGTGAACTTTCTGGGATTAAAGGGAATGCGAAGAAGATTAATTCTAAAAAAAGAAAAAAAGAAAAAAAGGATGACTATAAAGATTTGACCAAATAATTTTTATAGGATGTTTTCTCAAATTTAAAATGATAAAAGTAAAAGAAAGTAGAAAAAAAGCACTTGTATTATTTTCAGGAGGATTAGATAGTAGATTAACTATTAAGATATTGCAAGATCAAGGGTTTGAGGTTGAAGCACTTTATATTAAACTTCCTTTTGGAACAGGTTGTTGTAATGATTTTAATTGTGTTTTTAATTTTTCTCAATTATCTGGAGTAAAACTTAATGTTATTGATTGCACTAAAGGGGGATTATATAAAAGTTATCTTAGAATTATAAAGAATCCAAAATATTCTCGTGGAGCAGGTTTTAATCCTTGTAAAGATTGTAAAATATTTTTATTTAAATTAGGTAAGAAATTTGCTAAACAAATTGGAGCAGATATAATTGCAACAGGAGAGGTTCTTGGTCAAAGGCCAATGTCTCAAATGAAAAGAGATTTATTATTAGATGAAAAAGAAGCTGGTTTAGATGGAAGAATTTTAAGGCCCTTATCTGCAAAATTATTGCCTCAGACAATTTATGAAAAAAAAGGTTTAATTGAGAGAAATAAACTTTTTGATATGTCTGGTAGAAGAAGAGATAGACAAATTAGATTAGCTAAAAAATATAATATTAAATATCCTAATCCTGGAGGAGGATGCTTGCTTTGTGAAAAGCTTTTAAAAAAAAGATTTGAAGTCTTGTTAGAGGGGGGTTTAAAAGAAAATCAAGCAATGTTGATTAATGTAGGAAGACATTTTTTAATTGGAGATTCTTGGATTATCTTGGGAAGAAATCAAGAAGAAAATAATATTTTGAAAAATGTTCGTGGTGGAAGATTTATTGAACCAAAATTTCTTGGGCCAAGTGTAAGAATCTATGGTAAGATTACAAAACATGAAATTATGAACTTGATTATGACTTATTCTAAACAAGGTGGAATTAAAGACAAATCTTATTGGGAGAAATATAAAATTTAAAATGTGTAAACAATGTGAAACAAATCCAGTTTATGAATTTACTAATCAAAGAAAATTATGTAAAAATTGTTTTGTTCATTGGTTTGAAAAGAAATTTTTATATACAATTAGGAAATTTAAGATGGTTTTTAAAGGAGACATTATAGGATATGAAAATAAAAAAGATTTTAGAACAGTTGTATTAATAAATCTTTTAAAGATGTTTGTGGAGAAAGCTCCAATAAAATTATCTTCTAAAAGATTTAATAAAAAAGCTTTGGCATATACAACAGATATTATGTCTAAAAAGATTTTAGATAGTTTAGTTAAAGGAGATTTTAAAAAAATGTTTAAACCTGTTGAAAAAGGAATTATTCTTCCTCTTTATCTTTTTTTAGATACAGAGGTTTTAATTTATGCAAGGCTTAAAGGATTGAAATTTAATAAAATTAAAAAAGAAAATGATAAATGGTTTGATTTTATTGAAGATTTAGAGAAAAAACATCCTGAGATTAAAAGGGGAATTATTAATAGTTATTTGGAATTATATTCTTAAGATTTTCTATCTCTTTCTAATCTATCCATAAAGCCTCTTATGAATTTTGAATGATCTGGTTGAGAAATTATTTCTTTTAAAAGATAAGCATGTATTTTATCATTTGCAATTTTTTCTACTTTTACTCTTGAAGATAAATCATTTCTAACTTTTTCAGATAAATAGATTTGTTTATGTGAAATCATTGACATTCTTTTTATATTTGTCATTAATGAAGTTATTGCCGTGAATTTTATTGAAGATACATCTTGTTTTAAGATTATGTCTCCAGAGTCAATTGCAATACCATATTCTATTTTTTGTTTGAATAATTTGTTATGACCTTCTAAAATTTTAATTATGTCTCTTGCTAGAGATATTGCTGTTTCTTGGTTTTTGAAAGTTCTTGTTTTTTCAGGGGCAAATATAAAGAAAATATGGTCTTTGTTTTGATAGATTATTGCTTTATGTTCTTCAGCTAAATGTGTTATTTTAGAGAAAGTTTCTTTTGTTCCACCTTCTCCTGAACTTGCTTCTTCATAATTTTTAAGATGCACACCAATTATTTCAGAGGTTTGTTTATTTCCGTGAATTGATAAAGACAATTCAACTGGCATTTGTGGATTAATTAATTTTCCTTTTGAAGAATTGAAATTTTTTTCCCTTTCTAGTTTAATAGATTTTATATGTGGTCCAATGTGGTGTCTTCTTCCAAAGAATGTTCTTTTATATCCTTTTTTAAATACCATATATGCTATTAATCCTAAGATAATTATTATAAATATCCAAATAAATGGTTTTAAAGCAAAAGCATTTTCTGTAAATTTCTTTACATCTACAGAATTTCCAGTTAATCCAACTGTTTTTGATTCTTCCCCAATTTGCACAAGATATTCTCCTTTTGGAGCAGTTAATGTAAATATTTTAGATTCTCCAATATCTAAACTTAATTCTATTTTTCTTATTTCTTCACCGATTTTTACATCAAGAATATCTTGGTATACAATATTTCCTGTATTTGTGATTTTTACTGTGCTATTTAGAATTTCTGTTTTTATTTGCTTTTTTTCATTTATTGTGAATGCTGTATTTGTGCTTAATTCCCCTGAATATGCATTTATCCTCCAAACACTTGGAAGTGTCGAAGAATTAATATAATATTCAAGATATTCTCCTGTTGTTTTTTCAATTTTCTCAATAACTTGGCCTTCTGGATTTTTTATACTAAAATATACTTTTTCAACCATGTTTTCACCTGTTTGATCATGTAATATTGCTTTTAATTTTAATGTTTCTCCAGGATCAATTTTTACTGAATCTAAAACTATTTCTAAATTTGTTGGAACTTGTTTCACAGTTATTGAAGTTATGAGGATACCTCTATTTATTATAACCTCATCTGAATTTTTTTCATAAGTATATAATATTATTTGGTGGTCTCCTGCTTTGATATTTTGAGGTAAAGATATTTTTAGATTAAAGTTTCCATTTTCTATTAGATTTGAATAAATTAAATTGCTTGTTATTTCTGTTGACATATTTGCTTCAATTGTTCCAGTTATTCCTTGAAGATTTTTCTTAATTGCTGTACCTACAATTGTAACAGTTTCCCCTGGCATATATTCTTGTTCTGGTTCTTGGATAATTATGTCTATCTGATTTGATATTGTAAATTCTGAACCTAAACTTCCTTTTTCAGTACCTAATTCATAATTTATTGAGCAGGTTCCATTTGAAGCCCCAATAAATGATTTAATTAAAGGTATTGTTATATCTCTTGATTTTTCTCCCTCCATTAAATAAATATATTCTTTGTAAACTTCGGTTTCAACAGACCCGCAATTTAAATTTATTGTTAAAATATTATTTATTGAAGGAGAAGCAATTATTTTTAATAGGAGTTCAATGTTGTCTCCAAGATTATAAACTTGTGTAGGCTCTTTATCTAAACTTATTGTGGCTGATGCTAATGTTAATAATGATATAAATACCAAGCAAAATAATACACTCTTTTTCATGTTAAACTTAATGAAAAATTCTTTATAAATATTTGTGGAGTTTTGGATAGTTTTAAAAATTAAATCGTCTTATCTCAAATATGATAAAACTCAAATTTAACAATTTTGTTAAAGTCATTTTGGAGGTTGAAAATGACTAAAGAAGTTTTTAATCCCTGGGAGGTTTCTGGTAAAATAGATTATGATAAGTTGGTTAAGAAGTTTGGAATTAATGTTTTAAAAGATCTTCCTGAGATTTTTAATAAAAATGTTCTTTTTAGAAGAAAAGTGATTTTTGCTCATAGAGATATTCAAAGGGTTTTAGATGCTATTAAAAATAAAAAGAAATTTGTAATGATGACTGGACTTATGCCTACTGGGAAATTCCATATTGGACACATGTTGGTTGCTCAACAGTTTGTTTTTTATCAAAATCTTGGGGCTAAAGTTTACATTGCTGTGGCTGATTTAGAAGCATATAATGCTAGGGGACAAAGTTTAGAAGAAAGTAGGAAAATAGCTTTAGACTATATTTTGAATTATGTTGCATTGGGCCTTGATTTGAATAAATGTGAGGTTTATTTTCAAAGCGAGCGTTCAAAAGATGCTAAGAAATCTAATGCCTATTATAAATTACAGAATTTGTTGGCAAGATATGCTACTTTTTCTGAATTTAAAGCAGTTTATGGGGAAATAAGTCCTGGAAAAATGTTAGCTGCTTTGCTTCAGGCTTCAGATATGTTGCATGCGCAGCTCCCTGAATTTGAAGGAAATTGCCCTGTTTTGGTTCCAGTTGGAGTTGATCAAGACCCACATATTCGGCTTGCTAGAGATATTGCAAAGAGAATTAAAAATCCTAAATTTATTCAATTAAGTTCAACATATAATTTGTTTATGCCTGGGTTAGATGGTGGGAAAATGTCTGCTTCTATTCCAAATTCATTTATATCTTTGATGGATTCTCCAGAAGAAGTTAAAACCAAGATAAATAAATATGCTTTTTCAGGAGGACAAGCAACATTAGAAGAACATAGAAAAAAAGGTGGAAATCCAGATGTTGATGTGTGTTTTCAATATTTGAAGATGTTTTTTGAAGAAGATGATAAAAAACTTAAGAAAATATATGATGATTATAAATCTGGTAAGATGACTACAGGTGAATTGAAAAAAGATACAATTGATAAGATAAATTCCTTTTTAGGCGAGCATCAGAAAAAAAGAAAAGATGCTGAGAAAAAAGTTAAAGAATTTTTATATTAAATTTAAACTTTTAAGATAAGCTTTTGTTTTACTTGGAATTTTTGTAGTATCAAAATTATTTTTCTTGAGCTTATTTATTCCCCAATTATAAGATATAAATATTTGTTTTAATTTTTCATTTTCAGGTAAAGAAGAATATTTTGGATTTTCTTTTTTCAAATCTATATCTAATCTATTTAGATATTTTGTACTTGTTGTAAGATTTATTAACGGATTATATACTCCTTCTATAGGGTATATTTTGTTCAATATATTTCCAAGTATTTTCTTTAAATTGTGTTAATCCTCTTGTTTTTGATACAGGATTCATGGCAAAAATATTTCTAGTAGATTCTGCCAATACCATTTTTGTAAAAAGCTCTTTTGAAACTTCTTTTGGTGCAAAACCTTTACTATATGCTTGATTTATATATTTAATTAATTCTTGAGGAGATAAATATACTGGGGATTGAATTGAATCAAATCTTGCAATTTTTTCAGCCAAATCTTTTTCATACTCAAATTGAGTAATTTTTTCTAATTGGTTTTGTTTATTTGCTTGGTTTAGAGAATCAAGAACAAATTGGGTTTGTTGATTTTTGTTTTTTGGAGATAGAAAAGGATTACTTATTGTAGAATTATTTGGGATTGCCAAATAAGACAAAATTACTATTGGAAAAAATAAATATTTTAGAAATGTTTTCATTTTATTTACTTCCATTTAATTCATCTAATAAAATTACTGGAGAATATTCTGATTTTTGTAAATCCCTTAAAGTGGATTTTTTTATTGCTCTTCCTTCTTGATGTATGAATTCTGGTTCAAAATTTTCATTTACACCAACATATAATGCAACATGAGTATATTTTACTCTTTTTCTTGAATCATCTTTCTTCCATTTATTTCCGCTATGTGGATTTTTAAATCCCATAACCATTCCTGGAAGCATTTTTTTTGTATTCATAAGTTTAAATATATCTATACTATCTTTTATCTCAGAAACTACTTTGTTTCTATACATCATGTTCCATGCATCTCCCCAAGAATATTTTTTCCTGTATATTGTTTCAGCTGCCTTTCTTACATATCTTGCGCATGATTCTTTTTCTAATCTGTATTTTGGAGCCCTTATATGCTGGAGGTATTCTTTAAGTGTTAAAGTGTCTGGTTTAGAAATATTAATTATGTTTTCTTTATAGATTACTTTTTCTAGTTGATTAGAAGAAGGTTCTCGCGAGGTTCCAGCTATGTTTGTCTGTATTTTTGGGAGCATTAAGCTTCCAAGTACTAGTAAATATGTTATTATTTTTTTCATGGTTTCTTCTATTATTCACTTTTTTTGTGCGGTCAATTGGTGTATTTTCCATTTGAAATTATCTGAATATGATTTTGTTTATAAGTCTTTCTGAGGTTTTTTAAAATTCTTAAAATCTTTAGTTAAGGGTTATATAGAAAAGTTTATAATCTATTATACATTATACGTTATATGGAAATAATTACTAAACCTAAACAATGGGGGAATTCTCTTGGAATTATTCTCCCAAAAGAATTAGTTCAAAAAGAGAAAATTTCTTTAGAAACCGAGATAGTAGTGCACATAAAAAAAGAGAATCCTTTACAAGAAGTTTCTGGGATGTTGAAAAAATGGAAAATAGATAGTCAAAAAATTAAAGATGAATTGAGGAAAGAAGAACTTTTATTTGAGAAAAGAAAATGGAAAAAATAGATTCTTATTTTCTAGATACATATTCTTTATTGGAAATAATTAAAGAAAATAAGAATTTTGAGAGATTTAATCAAACTCTTAATTTTACTAGTTTAATGAATCTTTTAGAGTTACATTATATTATCGGAAGGGATTTTGGAGTGAAAAAGGCAAGTGAAGTAGTTGAAAAATTAAAATCTATTGTAGTTGATATAACTTTAGAAGATATAAAGAAAGCTTCTGAATTTAGACTAAAAAAAGGATTAAAAAAATTTAGTTATATTGATTGTTTAGGATATGCTGTTGCTTTAAATAAAGGATTTAGATTTTTAACTGGAGACAAAGAATTTAAAGATATAAATAATGTTGAATTTGTTAAGTAAATTTAAAAACTATTTATTCTTAAAGATTTCATGAAAACATTGAATTTACATGTTGATTATATTGAGTTTCAATCTTTGAAAAAGGCTTTAAAGAGTATGGCAGATTTAGCTGAGAAAGATAAAGCCCCTAAAAAAGTTAAAGAAGCTTTAGTAGTATTTATTGCAGTTGAAAAAACAGATTCAAATGTGGATGAAGTTGTTAAGAAATTAATTGAAAATACAGAGGACATTGCTAAACAGGTTAAAGCTGAAAATATTGTTCTTTATCCTTATGCGCATCTTTCTTCAAATTTGTCAAGCCCAGAGTTGGCAATTAAAGTTTTAGAAGAAGCTCAAAAAGCTTTAGAAAAGCAGAAATTTAATGTTTCTCGTGCTCCATTTGGATATTATAAGAGTTTTGAGATGAAAGTTAAAGGTCATCCTTTGAGTGAACTAAGTAGAGAGATTATTGTTGGGGGGAATGAAGAAGAATCTGTTGATCATGAATCACTTTTGAGAAAAATGTCTAAAATAAAAATGAGTACTCAAAAGGTTCCTGGGGGTTTAAAAAGTAATATTGAAATTGGCAGAGATTTAGATTTATATATTATTAGTGAAATTGTTGGAGGAGGATTGCCTTTATTTACTCCAAAAGGAACTACAATTATTAGGGAATTAAGAAGATTTATTGAAGATGAAGAAATTAAAAGAGGGTATTTATATACACAAACTCCTGTGATGGCTAAAAGTGATTTATATAAAGTTTCTGGACATTGGCAACATTATAAACAAGACATGTTTATTCTTAATGTTCATGGAGAAGATTATGCTTTAAGACCCATGTCTTGTCCTTTTCATTTTGTTTTATATAAAAGAAAACCAAGAAGTTACAAAGATTTACCAATAAGATATGCTGAACTTGCAGATTATTTTAGAAATGAGAAATCTGGAGAATTAAGAGGCCTTACAAGAGTGAGGCAATTTAAATTGGCAGATGCTCATATTATTTGCACAGATGATCAGTTAGAAAAAGAATTTGAAGGGGTTTTAGATTTAGTTAAGTTTGTTATGAAATCTCTTGGTGTTAAGGATATTTGGTATAGATTTTCTAAATGGGACCCTAAAGAAAAGGGAAATAAATATGTTAATGATCTAAAAGCTTGGAAAGAATCTGAAGATAAAATGAAGAAGATTTTAGATAAACTTAAATTAAAATATATTGAAGCAAAAGGCGAGGCAGCATTTTATGGTCCAAAATTAGATTTGCAATATAAAGATGTTTATGGAAAAGAAGATACTTTATTCACAATCCAAATAGATTTCGCATTACCAGAAAAATTTGATTTAAAGTATAAGGATAAAGATAATAATGAAAAAAGACCAACAGTGATTCATAGATCTTCTATTGGAGCAATGGAAAGGATTATTGCTTATTTATTAGAAAAAACACAAGGCAATTTACCTTTATGGTTATCTCCAATTCAAGTTAAGATTCTTCCTATGGGAAATAAACATATTAAATTCTCCGAGAAGATTAAACAAGATTTAATTGAAAATGGGGTTAGAGTTGAATTAGATGATAGGGAAGAATCAATTGGAAAGAAAATACGAGATGCTCAAATGGGGAAGGTTAATTATATGGTTACTATTGGAGATAAAGAAGAAAAATCTAATGCTCTTGCAATAAGAAGCAGAGATGGTAAATTAGAGCATGATGTTAAATTAAAAGATTTTATTTCTAAGTTGAAAATTGAGATTTGGGAAAGAAAATGAACCTTCAATTTTATACTGAGAAACTTGCACATTCTGAAGAATATAAAA
>CAZDPO010000004.1:0-28729 GCA_964507595.1 Candidatus Woesearchaeota archaeon | reverse complement strand
CTTTAATATTTCTTTAAACTTAAGAATTATGAAAATTCATCGGAGATACTTGGTTTCAATTGTTTCTGCTTTAGCACCGGCCCCTTCAGGTTTAATATTTAGTGAAAATGTTACAAGTGATTTTGATGAAGGTTCATTTATTTTAAATTGGACAGATGCAGTTGAATTTGCAGAATATAATGTAACTATTTGGGTTAATGATATTTTCTGGCAAGTAGATAAAAATGACACATATCTTCTTGCTTATAATTTTAGCAATACAACAGAAGCAAATTATACATTTATTATTACAGGGTGGATTGCAAATGGAACACAAGGAGATAATTCTACAAATGTTTCAATGTACATTGATAGGACAGGGCCTGTTATGACTTTTCCAGTTTATACAAATGGTACAATTAGGAAAAATACAGAACTTTTGACATTAAATGTATCAGTTATAGATGATGATTCTGGTTTAACTGGAAGCATGTGTATTATAGATGGTAATGGGACAAATCAAACATTTGCAGTTTCATCAAGTGGATGGTGTAATGCTTCAACAATATGGTTAACTAATCTTGCAGACGGAAATAGAACAATTAATGTTTATACAAATGATACTGTTTCAATTATGACTTTAAATAATTCATATGTTGTTCAAGTAGATACTACTGCCCCCAATGTATCTTATTCATGTAATTCTGCAGCTGTTTCTCAAGATGGGGTTCTTACTTGTACTTGTTCTGGAACAGATGGAACTTCTGGGTTTAATTCTTCTTCACTTAGCTATACTGTAAGTCCATCTACTGCAAATACAGGGCCACATTCTGTAACTTGTTCTGCAAATGATTATGCAGGTAATTCTCAAACAGCAACTTTTTCATATACTGTTGAGGGAGTTAATTCTGGTACAACTGGAAGTGGAAGTTCTACAATAATTGGTAAAACATATTCAATAAATTCTGATTTATTTTTACAAGGATATTCTAGAGCTCTGGGAGTAAGTGATAGATTAATTTTTCCAGTAAAAGAACAAGAGCATTCAGTAAAAGTATTAGAAATAACTACAACAACTGCAAAAATTGTTGTTAGTTCTGATCCTCAAGAAGCTATTTTGAAAATTGGAGAACCTGTTAGATTTGAAATTACAGGAGATTCTATATATGATATGGAAGTTACTCTTAATTCTATTAATGGGAATAATGTTAATATTAGTATAAAAGAAAATGCAGATGAAATGACTTCTGAAGAAATTCAAGAAAAATTAGATAAAAAAATTTCTACAGGAGATGGTGAAGATATTTCTATTGTGGAAAAAAACCTTTGGAATAAATTGCTTTGGTTATGGATAATTTTAATTATCTTTGGAGCAGCTGCAATAATATATTTTTCTTTTATGTTTATGAAGCTTTTGAAGAAAAAATAATTTTTTTTGAAAACACAAACTATATATTTAGACTTATTTTCTTTTAACTATGGAAATGGACTTATCAAATTCAATGTTTGTAGATTTACATTTACATTCAAGATTTTCTAGAGCATGTAGTAAGAATATAACTATTCCAGAACTTGTTAAATGGGCTAGAATTAAAGGTTTAGATTTACTTGGCACATCTGACTTTACACATCCTATTTGGTTTGCAGAAATTAAAAAATATTTAAAACCAAATGAAAAAGGTTTTTATTATTATGAGGATGAGGAGGGTAAATTCCCATTTATTATATCTGGAGAAATTTCTTTAATGTATACTCAAGGAAGAGGTAGGAGAATTCATTTAGTACTTTTAATCCCTTCAATTGAAATTGCAGAAAAAATCCATTCGTATTTTGATACAAAAGGGAGAAGAGATTATGATGGTAGACCTATTTTTAAAATTCCTGGGGATGAATTTGTTAAAGATATGATGAATATATCTAAGGCAATTGAAATAATTCCAGCACATATATGGACACCCTGGTTTGGTGTTTTTGGAAGTAAATCTGGTTTTGATAGTTTAAAAGATTGTTTTAAAGATCAAATTGAAAATATTCATGCAATTGAAACAGGTATGTCAAGTGATCCTGCGATGAATTGGAGAATAAAAGAATTAGGGGATATTTCAATTGTAAGTTTTAGTGATTCACATTCATTTTGGCCTTGGAGACTTGGTCGTGAAGCAACTATTATTCATAAAACAGATTCTTATTTTGGAATTATAGAACAAATAAGAAAGAATTCTTTTATTGGAACAATTGAAACAGATCCTGGATATGGTATTTACCATTATGATGGTCACAGGGATTGTGGTTTTTCATGTTCACCTGTTGAAACAAAAAAACTTGAAGGTATTTGCCCCAAATGTAAACGGCCTTTAACAATTGGAGTTGAACATAGGGTTGAAGAGTTAGCAACAAATAATTTAGGATTTGAGCATAAAAATTCAAAACCTTTTTTCAAATTATTGCCTTTACATGAAGTTATTGGACTTTGTTTTGGGGTGGGAATTAATTCTAAAAAAACTTGGGGGTTTTATGATTCTTTGATTAAAGAATTTAAAACTGAATTTAATATCTTGCTGGATGTCTCTGAAAAAGAATTTTTAGATAAAGACATAGATAAGAAATTAATTTGGTTGATTTTGAAAAATCGTGAAGGTAAAATAAAAGTTAAACCTGGTTATGATGGGGTTTATGGTGTGCCTATTTTAGAAGAACAAGGGAAATTGTTTTAATCTGCGGAATCCCACATAAATTGGAAATAGTTTTTGTATGTCTCGTACAGATTTTTGTCTTTTATTACTGAAATGTATATTCTTTCTTTTTGCAAGGATTGAATTGCAACTTTATTTGAATATATTATTGTAGTTACTTTTGCGAAACATTTTTCTGGAAGATATTTTACATTTAAAATTTGCTTGGGAATTTTATTTAGTTGTTTTTTAGAATTTTTATTTGCTAAATATCTTATTTTTATTTTCTTTTTAATACCTTGTCTTACAATGTGGAGGAATTCAAAATTTAACTCTTCTTTACTTTAACAAATTTATAATGAGCATCTTTTGTTTTTAGTTTGTCTTTGCATTTATCACAATTTTCTTTTAGAGTATATGAATTACATTTAGAACACTTTTTTAGTTTCATGAGAATTATGCAAGGCTTGCAATATATTCTTTTAATCTTGAAGGCAATTTTTCTTTAAGGTATTTCTTTATATCTAAAGGTTTTATCCAGATTAGTTCATCTACATTTTTTCCTGGTTTTTCTTTTCCTTCTGTTGCTTCACATAAAAAGAATAATTCTAATTTTTCTTTACAGTCTTTTAAGCAATTTCTAGCATATATTGCTCCCAGGTTGTGGATTTTATATCCTGTCTTTTCTTTTGCAACCTTTTTTAATTCAATATCTAATTCTCTATTTTGAGACAATTCTCCTTCTAAAAAGCTAAATTCTTTGTCTCCTTTATTCTTTCCAAGTAAAAGCATTCTGCTTTTTGGATCAAATACTATTCCGATTAATATTACATTGAAATTAGTTTTATTCATAAAAATTTGTACTTATTTCTTTATTTAAATGTTTAGGTGTCCTAGAAAGTGGTTTATTTTAGAGTGAGTTCGATGTTTTGCTTTTTTGCCTTTTTTTCTAATTCTTCGACTATTTCTTTTAGTTGATGGTCTGCTTTTTTCAGATCCATTGCTTCTAATTTAAATGAATATTTTCCTGCAGAAATATATTTTATTTCTACATCTTTAAGGTCTTTTAATAGTTCTTTAATTAAATTTAAACCATTTGGTTGTTTAGTATGGATATATAGGATTTTTGTTAAGATGGCTTTCTTTTGCTTTTGAGAATTAAGAATATCTAATATTTTTTTTGAATCTTCTTTTCCAACTATCTTTTCAAGTTCTTTTGGATTTTCTTTTGCTTCTTCTAAAAATAAATATGCACTTTTTATTTTATTTATTTCTATAAGGATTTCAGAGGTTTTTTCTTTTAAGATACCTTTAAGAATACTTGTGTAACTTTTTTCTTGTTTTTTTCTTTCTTTTAATTCTTTTTGTTCTTTTGGAGTAACTCTTCTTAATGAAAGTTCAATTGTTTTTCCAGATATTTTTAATACCTTACATACAATTGTTTTTTTTGGAACAACATAATCTCTAATGTTTCTAATTCTTCCTGGAGCAATTTCACTTAAACTAATAAATCCTTGTTCTTGGGTGTTATCTAGATTCACAAATACAGTAGTTCCAACTATTTTATCTACAGTGCATAATATAATGTCTCCAACTTCTAGTTCCATAAAATATCAAGAATTAAAGGAGTTTTAAAGTTTGTGTATTAAATTTTTACAACTTGGAGTTCTAATGTTTTTTGTAGAAGTTCTAAAAAATCTTGTTCTTTTGTTTGATCAATCATGCACCCTGCTGCAAATTCATGCCCCCCAACTTCCCCTCCAATAGAAGACATAACTTTTTGGAGAATATCTCTAACATTTCTTCCTTTGTTTCCAACATTTCTTGCAGAGATTTTTATTCTTTCTTTATCATATGCTAAACTTACAATTGTTGTTTCCTCAGAGTATATTGATGAATGAGATAAGATGCTGGTGATTGTTCCAATAATTGTGTCTTTTATTTTGTCCCTTGCATTTATTATTAGAAATTTTTCACCTTGTATTTTTTCTAAGTTTTCTATATCTCTTAGTCCAGATAATAAAAGTTGTCTATATTTTGCATGAATTGATTCTGCTCTTTTTTTTGCAGAAGGAAATTCTAAACAAAGTTTTAATGCAGTTGCACTTTCTCCAAATCTTGAACAAGCATTTATTTTTGCACTTATTTCTCTAACATCTTCTAATTTTCCAAAAAATTTGATTAAATGTACATTTCCAATTAACTCTTTATTTTTTATTTTTGGATTTCTTAACATAATTGAAGTAATCAATCTTTCTGTTTCTTCATCATCTAAATCAATTAGATTTTTGTATTTGCCTTCTTCTGGTTTAATTCCAGCTTCTCTTAAAAGATTTAATACCCCCAAATAATCTCCTGAAACTCCAGGTATAAAAGGATCTGAGCAAAATTCTAATGTTTTATTTAAAGGCCTTGTAGAAGGATATAACATGATTCCTTTTTTTACTTGAATATCACTATCTTCTAAAATTCCATTGTTTAAATGTTCAATGTTTTTTTCTAAAGAATCTCCAACCATGCCTAAAATTGCTAGTTTTGCAAGTTCTTTGTTTTGTTCATTTATTTGTCTGCAGAATAAATAAGTTATTCCAGATGCACTTATCTTTTGTTTTTCATATAATTCTGAATTTATTATTTCAATGTTTTCTGGTATATCTTGGGTTATTTCGTGATGGTCCAGAATAAAAACATTTTCAATTTTTGCTTGTTTAATCTCTTCTAAACTTCCAGAAGCTAAATCTAGAAAAAGAGTTATTTTAGTTTTTGAAAGATTTTCAATTATTTTTTTTGTTAAATTTTTAATTATTTTTAAATTAAATTTTTGATCTAATTTTCTTAAACAAGAAACCATTATTGCAGCTGAAGAAATTCCATCTGTATCAAAATGACTTATTATTTGAATATCTTGATCTTTAATTTTTTCTAAAAAGATTTTAGAAACCCTTGAAATTTCAGAATGTAGTTTATTATTTAGTTCTTGCATATTAACCCCTTTTTAATATCAGAGCGAAATCTATCTTGTTTCTATTCCAAAATATTTTTTGAGTCTTCTTAATTGAGAAAAGACTCTATCTTTTTCTCTTTTTGCTCTTTTATCTTGTTTGTTTTTAATATTGTGTTTTTTAATTTTTTCTAATTTTTCTTCAACATTTTTTAAATCAGGGTTAATATATTTGTTGTTTTCCTTTAAAATTTTTGAGATTCTTTTAGAATATTCTTTTGGATGTATTTCTTGTTTTCTTAAGTTTTCTCCAATTTTTTCACTTGTTAATCCAGTTTCTGCTAGTTCTAAGACCTTTTTTTCATATTCTTTATCTGTTATTTTTTTTGATTTTTCTTTTGTCATCTTATTACTTTGGATTTATGTTTTTTAAAGCTTGTGATGAGATTATGTTCATATCAGTAACAACATTGATAAGTTATTTAAACAAAGATTCTTTTATATTTTTAATGGGAAAAATTGTAGGTGTTTTAAGTTTAAAAGGGGGGGTAGGTAAGACTTCAAGTGTTGTTTCTTTAGGGTCTTGTTTATCTGATCTTGGAAAGAAAGTTTTATTGGTAGATTGTAATTTTTCAGCTCCAAATTTAGGAATGCATCTGAATATTATAAATCCTGAGAAAACATTACACCATGTTTTTGAAAGAAATGTCCATATTTCTGAGGCGATCCATGATTTAGATAAATTTCATGTTATACCTTCAATGATTTTTAAAGAACCAAAAATAAATCCATTAAAATTAAAAGATCATCTAAGATCTATAAAAAATAAATATGATATTATTTTATTAGATTCTTCTCCTGCTTTAAATGATGAGACCTTGGCAGTGATGTTGGCTGCTGATGAATTATTAATAGTAACTACTCCAGATTATCCAACTTTGAGTATGACTTTAAAGGCTGTTAAAAATGCAAGGGAAAGAGGACTTAAGATTATTGGGCTTATTTTAAATAAAGTATATGGCAAAAAGTTTGAACTAAGTATTGCAGAGATTGAGAGAACAGTTGATGTTCCTGTTTTAGCTGTTATTCCACATGATATTAATGCTATTAAAGCTGTTTCATCTTTACAACCTTGGTCAGATAGAAAACCAAATGCAAAAGGGGTTGTTGAATATAGAAAATTAGCACATGTTTTAGTTGGTGAAAAATATACTTCAAATAAAATTAAAAATATAATAAATAGAATAACTCCTGCAAGGCAAGAGATTAATAGGGAGATTTTTTACACTTCTGTTTTTGGTTAAATTGTTTCTGTAATCATATTTGAGTTTACTTCAATGCATTCGCCTATGCTTGGGTTTTGTGGTAAGATAATAGTTATCTTTTCATCAATTTCCCCAACATATATTACTTCGAGGTTTCCATCTTCTGTGAAGTGTTCTTCATCCATCATACCTGATGCTTGAGATCCATCAGCAAGTTCAATTGAAACAATGCATTGTTCTTCAAGCCTACCTCCCCCTATTTTGTCGCATTTGAGATATGCTTTCCTCATTACACATAAAACCAAGGGTTGTTTATATTAATTGATGAGCATTTTCAGGGGGTTCTTTGATAGGAGCATCTGAGAGTTAAAAGTTTGGTTGTTATTGGGGGGTTAATCGAAATATGGCAACTTTTATAAATGAAAATTAGATTTTATGTGTAGTGTAAGTCAAAGCCCTATAGTACAGTGGCCAAGTATACTGCCCCTTGGAGGCAGGGACCCAGGTTCAAATCCTGGTAGGGCTATTTTTTTATTTTCAATAATCTTAAATATATCAAATTCTTGTATAATCTATGGTAAATAAACAAGAAAAACCAAAACTAAAGAAAAAAGATAAAAAGCAAAAAGAGATCGGTGTTGTATCAAATTATTTTGAGCATGTTGGTGTTATTGCTATAAAGCTTGTTGCTGGTGTGAAAGTTGGAGATAAAATAAGAGTTGTTGGGGGAGATGTTGATTGTGAATATGTTCTAGAGAGTATGCAAATCCAGAACAAAGCTGTTAAATCTGCAAAGAAAGGAGATGATGTTGGGATTAAGATTAGTGGAAAAGCTCGAAAAGGATATAAAGTGTATAAGATCTAATAGTTATTTTTAAGAAGATAAATTTTAATAAAGGTTTGTTTAAATGCATGTCTATGACTCAATTAAAATTATTTAGCTCTGTAGAAATGTCTAAAATACAAATAGATAAACCTGTAAAACAAAAAAGAGATTTAACTAAAAGATTTGTCCTTTCTATTGAAAATTCTGAAAAATATAATTTTCCTTTAAAAAAAGACGATTTAATTAAAACATGCAAATTTTATAATGAAGAATTAGTTGGAAGAAGTATTCGCAGAAGGGGTTTATTTCCTCTAGGCATTCCACAAATGTTGTTGACAATACTTTCACAATTTTCAGGAAAAAAACAAGGAGAATTATCTGCTTTAGATCTGGTAGTCATGTATAATTCAATTCGTCAAGTTCTTTCAGATCAAGAAATAGAAGATAGGGGAATAAAGAAATGGAGAATTGCTAATGGACTAAGTTTTTTTGGAGATGGTCAGTATTGGTTTATGAGGGAATATATTGAAGATAATTATATTTAAACATTTTAATAGTTATTTCTGAAAATGATTTTGAACTGCTGTGAATGTTTCTATAGATAGATAATTTTCTATTGTTGTTTTTTCTAATATTTTTAAAGCTTCAAAAATATCTTGAGTTTCTTTATTAAGAGGAATTATATAAGCCACACTGTTTGACCAACAATCTCTGACTTTAAAGGGTTCTATTGCTTGATTTGATTTCATTGTAGACTCTTTCATTATGTCTTCTTCTATTTTCCCCCATCTTTTCTTATTTTCTTCTGTTCTAAGATGAGAACTATAATTTTCTTCATGTTTCCTCATTTTCTCACATGCAAGATGTATATATTCCTTTGTTGTTAAAGAATTTTCAAAATTAAAGTAACACATCCAAAGATTGTTTTCTGGACCATTTTTACCGCCATACATTATTTGTTTTGGGTTTGGATTTTGAGAATATCTTCTGGTTTCCATACTATTTATCTCTATCTCATTTAAAGGAATAATTCCAGACAAATGATTTCTATTTGGTTTAAAACGTCCTACTTTTCCCACAGCAAAATAATCTTGAACACCAGTTTCTAAATCCCCTATACTAGTATTATAAGTAAATGGAAGTAATCTAAATTTTAAAGGGGTATCTGCAAATTTTCTGTTAAATTTAGCTAAAACTTTGTTATATGCATTTATTGCAAGTAAATTTCCTAATCCTTGTTTATTTCGCACATCTATTAATTTCTTATATGACCTTCCAATTTTATGCATAAATAACTCCCTTGTTTTACTATCTAAGGATCTTTTTGGCATATAAATAAACTAAATATTTAATTTATAAGTTTATATATCTTAAAATATCCAATATTAAATCAGAGGTTTTAATGCCTATATCTGCCACGTTTTTCAATTAAAGTAAGTCTTTCAAATACTTTTTGCGCTTCTTTAGGTTCTAAAGATTTGTATGCTTTTTCAAATTCTGTAAAGAGGGTTTCCCAATGTTTGAAATGTTTTGCTTCTAAAGCTTGTTTAAGCAAGTGAATATCAACACCCTTGTCTTCATATTTTGCATTTTGAAATGCAAGTCCAAAATCTATAAAATAAACTTTCTCATTTTGTCTATCATCCCTTTTTTTGTGTGGGACGTAAATCATATTACTTGTGGTAAGGTCCCCATGAATAATGTTTTCTTTGTGAAGTTTTGCAACGGATTTGCCAATTAACTTCATTATTTGTTTTTGTTTAGTTAAAGTAAATTCATCTAAATATTGAGACAATTTTTTTCCATCTACAAATTGCATATGAATCATTCTTCCTGATCCAGGATCTGTTAATATTTTTGGGACATGGATTATTTTAGAAATTTTTTGCATGATCTTTGCTTCTGATTTTGTTCTTTGTCTTCTTATTTTATTATCAAGATCTGTGTGTCTATAGGATTTTGAAATCCTGTCTTTTACTATTTTCTTTTTATCTTGATAAATTATTGCCTCTGCTCCTTGGGCTATTTGTTTCATTTAAACCTCATCATCTTTTTTTTGCCGAACTTTTTCATCATTCTTTGCATTTGTTTTTGAGACATTCCTTCAGACATATCCATTTCACTTGAATCTTTAATAAAACCCTGAAGCATGTCGTATTGTTTGAGTAAAGAACGCACATCACTAGTGTGGACCCCTGCTCCTTTTGCAACTCTTGAAATTCTTGAAGTTTGTTTTTGAAGTATTCCTGGATTTTCTTTTTCTTCTGGAGTCATTGATTTAATTATATGTTCCCATTTCTTTACTTTTTCTTCTTGTGCATCCAATTTACCTTCTGGTATCTTGGCAGCATTCATTCCGGGAATCAAACCTTTTAATTTATCAAAACCACCCATGGAATTCATAGCTTTAACTTGATCAATAACATCTTCAAGAGATAATTTTCCTTGTTCAAGTTTTTTTTGAAGTTTATTTTGTTTTTTTTCATCTGTAACTAATTTTATTTTTTCAATTAGGGTTTCTAAATCCCCCATTCCTAAAAGACGGGAAAGAAATCTCTCAGGTTCAAAATCTTCTAAATCATTTATTTTTTCACCTGTTGTGATAAAGTATACTGGGGCTTTTGTTTCTGCACAAGCCGTTAATGCTCCTCCTGCTTTTGCACTAGAATCCATTCTTGTAATTATTACCCCTGAAATTTTTAGAGCATCTTGAAATTCTTTTGCTTGTTTTTTAGCTGCTTGGCCAACATCTGCTGGCATGATTAAAATTGTTTCTGTAGGGGAAATTTCTTTTCCTAATTCTTTTATTTCTTTAATTAATTCTTTATCTAAAGTATGTCTTCCGGCTGTATCTATAAGAACAAGATCAAATTTTTCTAAGTCTTTTTTAAATTTTTTATATGTTTTAAGTGCATTTGTTTCTTTTAGGTCCACAAATGCTTTGAGATTATTTTTTTCTGCTAATTGCATTAATTGTTCTTTTGCAGCAGGTCTGTGAACATCTAAACCAACCAAAGCAACTTTTTTACCACGTTTTTGAAAATAATTTCCAAGCTTAGCAATTGTAGTTGTTTTACCTGCACCATATAATCCTAAAAGCATGATCTTTGTTTGTTTTTTTTCAAGAAGTTTTAATTCTTTAGATTCTCCTAAAATAAAAATTAATTCATCATGTAAAATTTTAATTAAATGTTCTTTTTTTTCTATTTCCTTAATTCTTTCATCAAATGCTGCTTTTTTTATTTTATCTGATAATTGTTTTACAAGCATTATGTCTACATCTGCTTCAATTAATGCTCTTTGAAGTTCACGAACAATAGAATCTACAAGATTTTTATCAAGAAATATGGCATTCGCTATCTTATCTTGTGCTTTTTTTAAGGCATCCCCTAGTTTTTTTAGCATAGAAATAGTAGTTTAATTTAAGTTATTAAGTTTTTGGGTTGGAAAAACTTTAAATAGTTTCTCGGGTTTAAACCTCTATGAAAAAAGTGGCTGCTTGTGAACTTTTTAAGGGGGTAGTTATTGAAGAAGATAAAGGAATTATGGATGTTGCAAAATTAATTCATAAGTTTCAGGAAAGAAGAATATTTGTTCTTGATAAAAAAAAATATCCTGTTGGAATAATTTCTTTAGTTGATATCAATGATCGTGTTGTAGCAAAGGGGCTTGATTTGAAGAAGACAAAAGCAAAAACCATCATGTCTTATCCCGTGAAACTTATTGCCGATGTTGGTGATGATGTCGTGAAAGTTGCTTCCAAGATGGTCCATTTTGATATTTATTATGTTCCAGTTATTTCTAAGGGTGTCTTTAAGGGAATTTTGACTTATGCTAATATTTTAAAAGCCCTAGATAAAAAGTAAAATGGATTTGGAAAAAATAACATTAGATGGAAATCCTTCACTTTCACATTCTGTTAAAAATTTACAGGAAATTCAAACAAATCCCCTATATGTTGAAGATAATTTAACAAGACATGTGTTTGAGAACAATGCATTTAAAAAATTGAGTGGAAAAATAAAAGATAAAGATGCAAGAGAAGAATTAGAAAAATTAGTTATGAAATATAGTAAGGGAATGGTTTTAGATTCAAATGGTTTTAAAAAAGCACATAGGCAATACCATGTTGGAAAAGTTGGAAAAATGCTTGGAACAGGTGCAATTGCTTCTGGACTAATGTATGCTCTTCCAGGGAGATTTTATCCAAGTGTTAATGGAATCGGAGGAGCTCTACAATATTTAAATCCTTTTAGTGGAAAAAATATGGTAAAAGATTTGGCAAAGTATACTGTCCTAAAAGGGATAAAAGGTATTGGTTCAACTTTATTTTCTCCTTTTATGTATTTGTCTGCAGGATACACTTTGTACAAGGTAATTAAAGGTTTAATTCAGAGAAAGAAACTTAAAAATCAAAAAAGCAAACTTATTAAGAATTTATCTGACGAAGATTTATATCAAACACTTGAAGAATTAAAACAAATAAAAGGAATTAAAGAAGATTATTCGCATTTAAGACCAGAGGTGAAATATGAAGAAGCTGCTTGAAAAAACTAAAAAAGTTAAAGATATAACTGCAAAACTTTCTCCTGTTTTTTCTAAGTCCGGAGTAGGAGAACTTGTTGATGAAGTGTTAAGAGAAAATGAATATATTCGTAATGAAATTATAGGGAATCCCGAATACAAAACTTTCTTAGAGGATAAAACAAAAGAATTAATTAAAAAATATAAGGGAGTAATTTATTGGGCTAAGATTATTGATAAATGGGATAGGGTAACTAGTGGGCTGAGCATGGCTTGTGAATTAGTTCCAGGTATTGGAAATGTTATTTCAGCAGTAGAAGAAATTGGAGAAACTATACCTAAGGCAATTTATGCTCTTTATTATAAAAAGAAAACAGGAGATACAGGGGCGCTATATAGGTGGGGGGCTGCAGAAGCTGCTTCTTTTATCCCATATGTTGGAGATTTGGTGGATTGGTCAAATATTTATATTAATAGGGCAAGGAAAAAAACTAAGGAAATTATAACAAAAGAATTTTTAGATTTAATAAAGAAAAATAGGTCTAAAAAAGATTTGGGAAATAAACTTTTTTCTGAAGAAAAGAAAGTAGCTTAATCACAAACCTAATTTCTCAATGAATTTCTTTTTATCAAATTCTTCTAGATCTTTATATTCTTGACCTATTCCGAGATAAATTATTGGTTTGTTTGTTGTGTGGCCAACAGACAATGCTGTTCCACCTTTTTCATCAGTGTCTGCTTTGCTAAGAATAATTGCATCAATCCCTACAGCATCATTAAAAGCTTTAACTTGTTCTGTTGCATCATTTCCAGTTATAGATTCTCCAACAAAGATTGTAAGATCCGGGTTACATACTTTTTTTATTTTTGTCATTTCTCTGATTAGATTTGTTGCAGTGTGCATTCTTCCAGCAGTATCGATTAATACAACCTCTATTTTATTTTTTTGAGCATATTTTATTGCATCAAAACCCACGGCAGCAGGGTCAGAACCATATTCGTGCGCAATAACTTTTATGTTTAATTTTTCTCCGTGCTTTTTTATTTGTTCTATTGAAGCTGCTCTAAATGTGTCTGCAGCAGCAATAACAGAAGATATTTTTTTATTTTTTAACATATATGCTACTTTTGCAATGCCTGTTGTTTTACCAGCTCCATTAATTCCACAAAACAAAATAATAAATGGTTTAGTTTGCTTTTGTTTTATTTTATCTAATAGTTTAAATGGTTCTACTAGAATTTCTTGAATAATTTCTTTTAAAGATTGGTTTATTTTTTCTTCAAGATTTTTTTTAGGTATGCTTTGCCCAACTAAATCTGTTTTTAGGTATTTTAAAATTTTATCAACAACTTCTAAAGCAACATTGTTTTCTAATAATAATAATTCTAATTCTTCTGCATATTCTTCAAAATTCTTTTCAGAAATTGTTATATTGTTTGAAGTTATTCTTTTGAAGAAAGATTGTTTCTTTTTTTCTTTAATTTCTTGTTCAATTTCTTCTAAATCTGGTTTAGAGGATTCTTCAAGGATTTCTGAGATTGTTTCTGTTTTTTCTAATTCAGGTAATTCTTCTTTAATTTCTTTAATTTTTTGCTTATGTTTTTTATGTTCTTTTTGAGGTTTTTCTTTAATTTTCTTTTCTTTTGGTTGTTCAACTAGGGGTTGTTCTGTTTCTTCAGTTTCTTTTGAGACTTTTCCTACCCATGATTTAAGTTTGTTTTTTAGCTTGCTGAACATAGAATT
Organism: Candidatus Woesearchaeota archaeon; assembly: GCA_964507595.1. Taxonomy (GTDB): domain Archaea; phylum Nanobdellota; class Nanobdellia; order Pacearchaeales; family GW2011-AR1; genus EX4484-71. The sequence goes on along the minus strand of CAZDPO010000004.1, from coordinate 14,778 downwards.
AATAGATAAATCTTAATTAAGAAGGTTTTGGTTTTGTATATTTTTTAATAGATTATAAGGCAGCAACTAAATTTTTATAAATGAAAGTTCCTTTTCCTTTTAATGAAAGAAAATATAAAATTTTTATTCACCCAAAAAAAGTATGGAGGTTATTTTGGATGAAAGGTGTATTAATTATTCTTGATGGGCTAGGAGATTTACCAAATAAACAGCTGGATAATAAAACTCCGTTGGAAGCAGCACATACCCCCAATATGGATTTTTTTGCGGCTCGGGGAGAATTAGGTTATCTTTATACTGTTAAACCAGGATTTATCCCAGAATCAGATGAAGCAATTATTTCTATATTTAATAATGATCTTTTAGATAGTACTCGTGGGCAATTGGAGGCAAGAGGCACAAATTTAGAGTTGAAGAGAGGAGATTTGGCTTTAAGAGTAAATTTTGCAACAATAGATTCTTTAGAAAAAGGAAATATTAAAGATAGGAGAGCAGGTAGAACATTAACTTCTGCAGAAGCAGAATTATTAGCAGATTCTTTAAATGAAATTAAATTACCTTGTAAGTTTGACTTTGTTCCAACAATTCAGCATAGGGCTGTTTTAGTTTTAAGAGGAGGGTTTTCAGATAATGTCCTTGGGAATGATAGAACATATTTTAAAGGGAGATCTGAAGATGCTGATAAAATAATGGATTGTAAATCTTTAGATGATGATGAAAATTCTGTTTACACAGCAAATATTATGAATGAATTTTTAAGAAAAGCAAATGATGTTCTCAAAAAACATCCAGTAAATGTTTTAAGAAAAGAAAAGGGACTTTTGCCTGCAAATTATTTGTTTTTAAGAGGGCCTGGAATTGAAAAACCAAAATTAAAACAATATAAAAAATGGGTTTCTGCAAATTATATGCCCTTAGAAATAGGATTTTCAAAAACTTCTGGAATGAAAAATTTTAGTTTCACTTATCCAAGGTTAAAGGGAATAGATTCATATAAAAATTTATATGATGGTTTAAAAAAAGCATGTAAACATTCTATTAAAATAATTAAGAAAAGTATAAAGAAATGTGATTATGTTTATATTCACATTAAAGAAACAGATTTGCCTGGACATGACAATAAGCCTTTTGAAAAAAAATTAATGTTAGAGTACATTGATAAATCCTTATTTAGTTTTTTAAGAGGATTTGCTCCTGCAAAGAAAATTAAAATTGCTGTTACTGGAGACCATTCTACCCCCTGTAAATTAAGAAATCATTCTGCAGATCCTGTTCCGGTATTATTATATAATTTTGGTATTCCAAAAGAAAAGAAATTCAATGAAAATGAATGTAAAAAAGGTAAACTTGGAAGAATTGTTGGAAAAGAATTTTTATCAAAGGTTGGGTTTAATAAGTAGTTTTCTAGGATAGCAATTTATTAAAAGCCTGATGTTCTTTTGAGGTTTATGATCACTTACAAAGATATTTATGATGCTTCAAAAAAAGAAAGATATTCTGAGAATTTACAACCAATTCCAAAAACTTTTGTTAAAGATGTTGCAAAATATTTAAAAGAAAAAAAACAAGCAGCTTCAAAGAATATTGATGTTTTTTCAGATGTTTTACTTAAAACTAAAAAACAATTGGAAAATGCAGTAACTTTATTTCAAGAATTATTGCGAAGAAGAAGAAAAAAGATACTTCATTTAGTTTTAATTGCTTCTGAGACGGGAATTTCCAAACAAGATTTTAATAATATGCTTTTAATTGAAAAAGAACTTTTTGAAAAATTAGTGGGTTGTTTAGAAAAATCAGATAAAGAACTTAGTAATTTATTAAATGGAGATAGGAAAGAAATCGAAATTAAACATGAGGCAGTAATTGTTTTAGAAAATATTGAGGAATTTGTAGACATGTCTGGAGAAAAAATGGGACCATTTAATAAAGGGGATATCGCAAATATTCCAAAGGAAATTGTTAAAATTTTAAAAGAAGATGGCAAGGTTGAATTATTGGATAGTTAGAAAAATTTATTAATTAGAAACCATCTTTTAAATAATGAATAGCAGAATTTTATGGGGAATTATAATATCCCTTTTTGGGTTTATTTTGATCGCAGTAGGATTAATTGTAGGATTAATATTTAATCGGGAAATTTTGTTTTTATTGTATTATGGAATTGCAATTTTAATTATTGGGATTGTTATATTCTTAAATAAAAAAGAAGATAAGATTGAACAAATAAAATCTCGGAGGTAAATAAATGAGTAAAAAAGAAATTTTAATAACAACAACAGAAAATGTTCCTGGAAAAAAGATTGTAAAACTTTTAGGTGTGGTTAAAGGAAGCACTGTTAGATCAAGAAATATTGGAAGAGACATTGGAGCTGGTTTTAGAAATTTAATTGGAGGGGAAATAAAGACATATACTGAAATGGCAAATCATGCGAGAGATGAAGCTTACAATAGGATGGTTAATAATGCAATTGATTTGGGTGCAGACGCAGTAGTTAATGTACGATTTATGACTTCTATGATTATGCAAGGTGCTGCTGAAATGCTTGCTTTTGGAACAGCTGTGAAGTTGAAATAATATCTTAAAGAAAGCCTGCGAAGGGATTCTAACCCCCGACCTACTCATTACAAGTGAGTTGCTCTAACCCTGAGCTACGCAGGCATAATTTTAATTAGAAGTAGTTGTTTTTAAAGATTATTCTTTCTTTGTTTCTTTAGCCTTTTTAACTTTTTCGGGTTTTTCAATTTCTTCAAAGAAATTCTCAACCTTTAACACTCTTATCTCACATACAGATAAAGGATAAATTTTTTTTAACTTTAAACTAAGTGGTTTTTGTAATTTGTTTTTTAATATATCGTCGAATAATTCTTCAGAAGGTTTTGATTTCACATATTCTTCTAATTCTTTTCTTGCCAAATTTCTTAAAGCTTTTCTAACATTTCTAGATACTTTCTTCCTTGTTATTAAAAAGGGTTTTATTCTTATTTGAGCGTCTTTACATTTTGTTGAGAAAGAATCTTCAACATAGCTTGTTCCTTTCCTTGCCAATCTTTTTAGATAATAAGGCAATAATTTTATTTCTTTTGATAAGGCTTTTGCATGATCATCTTTTACAGAGATTTTAATAGTTAAAAGAATACTTTTTCCTTTGAGCATTCTTGTTAAATCATATTTTATGTGGCTGTTGTCAAGATCTTTTGGTTCATATGCTTGTAATTGAGTTGTTTTTCCAATTATAGGAATGTCTACATTATAGAATCTTTTTTTTCTTTTTGCTATTGCCATTTTAATTTTGTTGTTGTTTACCTGCTCTTATACCTTTCTTTTGATATTTTGATTTTCCACATTCTTTACAAGTATACATAATATTTGTCTTTTTAGTTGTTTTTGCTTTTCTTTTAAACTTTGTAACTGCTGGTTTTGAACCCCATTTTCCTTTATTTCCAATACCAATTCCAAGGCCCCTTAATTTTGCTCTTGCAATTCCTCCTCTTTTCAGAGTACCTCTTTTACCTCCTGTTGAGACTAATTTTATCTTCTGATTTGTCTTTTTTTTACAATATGGACAAAACCTGTTTGTTGTCTTTGGAATTTTCATAGAAATGCATATGCAAAGTGCTTTTTAAAGGTTTTTCTATGGGAAAATTAGAGTTTAGAAATATTTAAATATGGGGGTTTACAATTTATTATATGAATAAAGGTGGATTCTTTGCAATTTTTGTAATATATTTAGTGTTTGGTTTGTATTTTTTAAATACTCAACTTAATTTTATTAAAATTCCAGAAACCTTTGCAAAAGGAGATCTTTGGATAATTTTTGTAGGTGGGATTTTACTTATTATTGCGGGAATTAAATTTTTAATGACTAGAAGAACCTACTAATAATTCTAACAGATATTTATTTCTAAACAAATATTTATATACGTATTTTCTCTAATTCTTATATGCGATTTAAAAGAGGAAAAAGAGCGCAGGTTACAATTTTTATAATACTTGCAATAGTGATTGTTGCAGCAGTTGTTTTGTTTTTTTCACTTCGTGGAACAGTTCAAAAACAAACACTTCCTGCTTTTGTAGAACCTGTTGAAAATAGTTTTTTATCTTGTTTAGAACAAGATGTTGAAACAGGTATAGCTTTTTTAGAAATAAATGGTGGAAATTTAGAACAAATTGATTTTGAACCTGGATCAAAATATATGCCTTTTTCTTCACATTTGAATTTTTTAGGCAATGAAATTCCTTATTGGTTTTATATGTCTTCAAATAATCTTCCTAGAGAAAATATTCCATCTTTAGAAAGTATGGAAAATCAATTAGAAAAATATGTTGAAGAGAATATCAAATCTTGTGGTCTTGAAGATTTTTATGATGAAAATTATGATATTTCAAAAGGATTAGTTCAAGCAGATGTTTTTATTAGAGACAATGAAGTGGAAGTGGATTTAAATATGAATTTGGCAATATCAAAAGAAGAAGAATCTTATATTATTAAAGATCATAATATTGTTGTTAAATCTAAATTAGGTTCATTGTATAAGGATGCTTTAGAAATTTATGATCAAGAACAAAATACTTTGTTTTTAGAAAATTTTGGAGTAGATGTTTTAAGATTATATGCTCCTGTAGACGGGGTTGAACTTAAATGTTCTCCTATGACTTGGAATGCAGATGAGGTTTTTTCAGATGTTAAAGAAGCATTAGAGATAAACACTTTTGCTTTAAACACAGCTGGAGATAAAAAAGATTATTTTGCAGTTGAAAATAGTTTGAAAAATAATGCGAGGTTTATTTATTCTCAAGATTGGCCTTCAACATTTGAAGTTGCTCCAAATGAAGGTTCTCTTTTAATTGCAAAACCTGTTGGAAATCAACCTGGTTTGGGAATACTTGGTTTTTGTTATGTAACTTATCACCACGTGTATAATTTAGCATATCCAACTTTAGTTCAAGTTTATAGTGAAGATGAAATATTTCAATTTCCTACAGCAATTGTTATTCGGGGGAATGTTCCTAGAGAAGCATTGCAAGAAGAAGATATTTCTGTTCAAGAACCATATGATGTTTGTAAAGATAAATTAGCGTCTACAGAAATAAATATTTATGATTATAATTTTATACCTGTTGTGGCAGATGTTTCATATGAATGTTTTGGAAGTAGATGTGATTTGGGAACCACCTCAGAGCAAGGATATCTTTATGCAGATATTCCACAATGTGTTAATGGAAATTTAATAGTTGATGGTGAAGGTTTCAAAAATACAAAGGTGCTTTATTCAAGTGTTTATAATGGTTCTTCTACAATAATTTTAGATAAAGAATTTGAAAGACCGGTATCTATTTACATTGATGGGAAACTTTATTCTGGAGAAGCAATAATTAGTTTTTTATCTCAAGATTCTGTACAAACTTTATCTTATCCTTCAAATAAAAATGTAGATTTAAGTGAAGGAACATATGAAATTCAAGTTCAAGTTTATAAAAATTCTTCTTTAAATTTTGCAAGTACTACTAGAGAACAATGTGTAGAGATTCCTTCTTCAGGTATTGGAGGATTATTCGGAGCTACTAAAGAAGAATGTTTTGAAATAAATGTTCCAGAACAATTAATTTCAACTGTTTTAGCAGGTGGGGGAGTTTCTAGTTTCCATTTTTCAGAAAATACTTTAATTAATTCTGAAGAAGTTGCTTTAGAGATCGGAGCATTATCTGTTCCAAAAACAATAGATGAATTACAAAAAAATTATATTTCATTAGAATCAAAAACAATAGGAGTCAGTTTAAGATGAATAAACGAAATTTATTTTTAATTTTTGGATTTTTAATATTAATAATTTTATTTGCTTCTTTTTCATATGCTGCCTATAGTACTTCTAATTTTAAATATACTTATGGAGGAGTTCAAAGTGCTTTTGGTCCTAGAATAAATTCTGCTTTTGATCCTGCAATGTGTCAAGAAGGCCAAGATTTTATTTTTCAAATAGATGCTGCTGGATGTACCCCTTCTGTTGTTAGAAGTGATTTATTAGAAGAACAAGATGTTCCTGTTTTTTGTCCAATACAAGCTACTAAAATAAATCCACTAATAAATGTTGATTTAATTCATTCAATGACTTTTGGAGCACAAGTTTCTCCAGATGTTAGAACTGTTTCATATTATCCTGCAAATGCTGCTTTAAGTTCAAGAGAAGAATTAGTAAATGATCCTACTTATTCAAATGTTGGTTATGTTGTTATATTTTTAAGAAACCAACCAAATGAAAGTGCAATGCCTGAATTTGTTGAAGGAAATTTAACTGCAAATCTAGTTTATGATGTTGAAAATGCATTTGGAATAAGGGAAAATACTTTTTATTTACATACAATGGATCAAGATGAATGGCTTTCAAATATGAATAGGTATAGTTTTTGGAATGGAAAAGGATATTTGAGAGCAGAAAATGTTAATGCAGACTCTGCTTCAATAAAAATTTATTCAGACGTATATAATACTCCTTTTGAAGGAAATACGCAGGATAAAAGTGAATTTGGAACTATTGCTTTGACAAAAGGAGAAACTTCTGAACTTTTATATCTTCCAGGATTTTATTGTTTTGCGGGTTTGAAATTAAGATTAGATGATATTGAATTTGCAAGTACAAAAGCATTATTAAAAATAAATTCAGAATATCTTGAAATTAAAGATGGTGAAAAATTCTTAGATGGCCGTTGCCAACTTGTAAAAGGTTCTATTGAAAAAGATGGAATAACTAAAAAAGTTAAAGTTTATTGTCAAGAAGATACTGGTGGTTTTTTTGGAGGAAATAATATTCCATTAAGTATTGCTCCAAAACTTAAATTAAAAGTAGATGGAAAAGAAATAGTTGCTTCTGTTGGAGATAAATTATATGAATCTAAAAATGGATATGTTGTATTTTTATCTTATGCTAAATTAATTAATCCAGATGCAAAAGGAAAAAAATTAAGGATTTATTTAGTTGCTAAGCCAAAAAAAGAAGTTGGAGCTAGAACAACTTTAACTAATGATGAAATGGGTCTTGAAGCGGATTTAGCAGAAGCTTTTGAATGGGAAGATACAGGAGGAAAAGAAGGGGCTGTTGGAATGGTTTTTGAACTTGCTTCTTCAGCTTGGGGGAGGGGAGTGAAAACATTTAGAGAAGTTTTTAAAGGAGATTATCACAAAATTTTAACTGAAGGAGATGGGGGAGATAATTTTGAAGATATTGATGTTATTCTTTTAGGATTTGATGAAGGCCATGATTTAGATATTTTTGCAGAAGAAGATTTATTAGCTAAATATTATAGTCTTGCTAAAGATAATTATGAAATTGTTATTGATGGATATAGGGGATTTTCATATCCTGAAAATGAGAGTATTACTTTAGATGAAAGATCTTTACAAAGATATATTTCATTAGCAGCTTTTATTGAACAAGAAGGAGAATTAAAAACACTTTGTATTAAATATTCTGATTATTTTCCAAAATCAGAACTTCCTTCTGATTGTAAAAGAATTCAAAATCTTCAAGATGCTGGAAGTAAAATTGAAGAGGTTTTAATTGACGGAAAAGTTATAGAAATTTCTTTAATTGATATTTCTGAATCAAATTATAGAAATTATGGTGTTGAATTATTAGTTCAAGATGATAAAGGAAATTCTCAAAGTTTACCTTTAACAAAAAACAAACCGTTTTATTTAAATTCATTAGGATTTAATAGTTTTTCAAATATATTTGAAATTTCTCAAAAAAACCCGGTTGGAATTGGACCTGTTGGAGGTTTTAATTATGTTTATTTGAGATATGATTTTAATAAAAATAATGGGGATGGGGCTTGGGAATGGTCTCCAGATAAAATTACTTGGATGGGGTGTGGGACAACAACTGTAACAGAAGGAACTTACAAGGATAAAACTCCCTCAAATGTAAATGCAATTTTAATTAATAATTTAAAAAGATTAAATTATGAATTTGGAAAACCCTATATTCCTATTGATGCAACCCAATATAAAGGGGATTTTGTAGAGTTAACAAAAATTGTTTCGCATGAGAAAGCAGAAATAAGAATTGGTGCAGATAAAAATGAGTTTTTAGAACGAGCAAGTGATTTGGGAACAGGGGATTATAGAACATTAGAAAAAGGCATTACACAATCTTTTGGAACACAATACACTTTTACAATTAAAAATATTAATTTAGAAGAATATGCTAGAGTTTCAATTATCCCCACCAAGAATAATCAAAGAACAAGTACTGATTTTAAATTTAAGATATTTATTGAAAAAAGAGGAATTAAACTTTCTCCTGAAAAAATACAAGAGAAAATTGATAACTTAAATAAAACAATTGAACAATGGACCAAGATTTCTGATGGTTTAGGTGGTGTTGTTAAAACAATGAAAAAAGCTTGTGTTGGAACAAGTGCTGTTTTAACTGTTAAGAATCTTATTGGAAATAGTGGTGGAAAATCAATGGCTAGAACAGAAGTTATGAAAGCAGATGGTGGTTGGTCTGAAAAATGTTTTGAATGGGTTGGTGAAAAAGATTCTAAATATAAATCTGTAGATGAATGTTATTTAGATCATGCAGAAGATATTGAAGCAGAAGTAAATGCTTTGCATGACTTGTTGAAAAAACAAAATACAAATATTGAACAACTTCAAGAAGGATGCATGGATGAGCCAGAATTATTAGAATCTAGATCAGTGGATACAGATTGTCTTGCCAAAGCATTAACTAATTCAATTATATTAAAAATGAAAGATGAGAATATTACTAATCCTAAGAATTTAAATGAAAATATAAGTTTAATTAAAATTAAAACAATTTTAACAGATGATTCATGGAAAAATGGATTTTATAGTTTAGATGATTTAAAAGATATTGATTTATATTATGATCTTTGGCAAGATGCAAAGAATAGTGAAGATGAAATAAAATATAGAAGTAGATTGTATCCTATTTTATATTCAATAAATAAAAATTCTCAAGAAAGAGTTAGATTATTAGAAGCTAAAGCTTTAGCAGAATCAAAAGGAGTTGTTGGAGTAGATTTTATACCTTTTAGTGAAAAAGGAAGTTCAACTTGGATTTATCAAGGAAAGCAAATAACATCAACTTTAGGAGATATTGGATATGGTGAAAATATTCAGGGGATTAGTTATAATAAAATTGAATATTATGTTACATTAAAATCTTTGGGTGGAAATAAATATCAGAGTGTTGAGGTTTATGGTTTAAATGGATATCTTTTAAATGATCCAGATTTAAGAGATGAAATTTTAGATAAATTTGATGTGTTTGAAAAACGTGACGCAACATCATATCAAAACAGGTATCTTAATCCTATTGTGAGATATTATGATACAGAACCTTACAAGGGACAACCTGCACTTGTTCCATTTGATAGAAATAATGGTTGGTATGTTTATGTTAGGCAAACATTAGGTGTTGGAGGAAGTATTGCAAGTTATGATTTATCAGGTGTTGTAAATAGTTTTGTTCTTTGTAATGTTGGGGTAAATGGAATTGCAGAATATCCTGCTTCAAACATAGACGATATATGTGAGGTTATTAACACAAGAACAGGTCAAGCATATAATCAATTTCCAGGTTTAGATGAAAAAGAATCATCTGATTTAATTAAAAAAGCAGTAGAAGCATTAGAACAAGCTCAAGATCCTACTAAAAGTAAAAAAATTGGAGATAAAATATCCATTCTTAGAGATTCTTTTAAAATAGATACTCCTGCCACAGATGTTCCTTTGGTTGATTGTGCAGATTTTATGTCTGTAAAAGATTGTCAAATTTTATTTAATGTATGTGATCCTGTTGTTTGTCCAAATTCAAGATGTGATTTTGGTGGAAAATATCCTGTTAAGGATGTTATTCAATCTGGAATAATTGGAAGTCTTGCATTATGTTTACCTAATTTTAAAGAAGGAATATATATTCCTGTTTGTTTAAGTGGGGTTAAAGCTGGAATGGATAGTTGGATTTCTATATCTCAATCATATCAAGATTGTTTACAACAAAATTTAGATACAGGTGAGACTGTTGGTATTTGTGATGAATTACATAGTGTATATATGTGTGACTTTTTTTGGAGACAAGCTCTTCCAATAACAAAATTAATTTTTCCAAAATTCTTAGAAGTTTTAACAGGTGAATCAACTGTTAGAGGTGGAGGAGAATATATGTTTGTTCAATCTGCACTAGATACTGCTCAAGCTTCAATAGATTATTTAACTCAAAATTATGCTGAAAGTTCATATAAAGCATTTAAGTTTAGAAATTCAGAAGAAGTTGGAACAGCTGTATGTAAGAATTTTATATCTGTTACATATCCTGGAGGAGTTGATATTTTAGATACTTTAACTGATCCAGATTCACCTCCGCAATTTACAGGGAAATTTGATGAAATTCCATTTAGTACAGTAACAAATCCTCCAATTTCACAATATAAAGTTTATTATCACATATATGCTGGAACAGATAGAGGAGCATATTATCAAGTTTATATTAAAGATGCAACAGAAAATTTATATTATCAAGATAATAATTATGGAAGAAATGTAGCTTCAGGTTATATTGTAAAAGGAGAATATGCAAGTGAAACAAAAGATTTTACATCACCTTCTGGAATGAATCAATTATGTATTAATGTTAATGGTCAAGTTGAATGTGGATTTGGACAAGTTTCAACAGAGTTTGCAGTAGATTGGTTGAAGGACCAATATATTGCAAGGCAAGCAGAACAAACAGGAATTACAACTGAGAAAGCATGTATATCTGGAACAACAGATTGGTATAATGCTTTAAATCCAAATATTCAAGAAGGTGCAGGAGATTTAATTGATCCTCAAATATATAATGATGGTTTAATTAGAATATGCTCTACACAAAATCCAGGAAATAATATTGGAGAAGGTCAAAGATGGGTTGATATGGGTTATTGTGGAGATGAAGATATGAGGTGTTGGTTAGATCAAGATAGTGTTAAGAGGGCTGTTGAATTTGGATATACTGCAGATCAAATTTTAAATAATACTGGTCAAACATTGATAAATCAACTTCTTAATTCAACTGAACATAATTATTTTAAAGATGGTGAATTTGAAGCTGAAATATCTTTAATTCAAAAAGAAAAAAGTTCTGAAGAAAAAATAAAAAAACTTGAAGGAATATTTGATAGAATATTTTATATGAATGAAAAAGCATATGTGTTTTATTTAATTGCAGAAACATATTCTGAAATAACTAGAAAAGGATTTAATAGAATAAAAGGATTAGAAGATGATTCTCAAAAGCCTAGTTGTGAAGATTTAGCTAGATTAAAAATAATTAATTTTTTAAAAGATTTAGAAGGACAACCTGCAACAAGGGCAGATGAAGTTGAGGGGGGTGTTGTTCCAGATTGTGATGGTAATGGAGTTATTAATTGTTATGATGTTGCAAGATATGCTTATGATGTAAGTGGATTGATTCTTCCACCTGTTTATTCTGATGATGAAGGTAAAGATTATTCAATTAAAACAGCAGACCTAACAATAGATATTAAAACAAGTTCTAAAACAGATGATCCTTTTTTTGTAAATCCTAATTTTCCAATTGTTGGTTTAAATGAAGATGAAAAATTAAATTTACTTAAACCAGGATATATGATTTCATATTATTGGGGAGGAAGTTCTGCCCATAATGCTATTTTTGTTGGATGGAAAGATATTGCACTTAGGAAAGCTATTCTTTTTGATGGAAATGGCAGGGTTGGTGCAAGTGATGAGGATAGAATATTTAGATATTTTGAATCAAGTTTAAGTGATTCAGAACATCCAGTGTTTATAATTTGGAAACCTGCTTTGACAAAAGATGAAGAGATTTTGGGTTGTGGATGTTTTGATGATCAAGGTAATAGTGGATATTGTGCTTCTGTTATAGATAAAGATTGCGAAGAATTTGTTACTGGTGCTTGCCCCGGAGACGATACTATTAAATGTTGTATTAAGAAGAAAGAACCGTTTGTAGGTCCTCTTGAACCTGATTTTTATTCTAAAGATATTTTAGAATATTTTTTAGGCTCTGGTTTTGTTTCAGCTAGTATGGAATTAAATGATGGTGCTATTGGTGGAGATATGTTTTTTCAGTATTCAAATGGAAATTGGAAAATAAAAAAAGATGCAAATGACAATTGGAATGTTGTTGGAAATTATGAATTAGATACTTTAAATATAGCAAATCCACAATATTGGAAACCTTTTATTGAGAATTTTAAAACTAAAAAAGATGATTATTTTGGTGGAATGAATTTATTGATTAAAGCAGTTGTTTATGATGAAACTGCAAGAGGGTTTTTTGGTTCAGACCCAAATTTAGTAAGAGAAGATGAAAGAATTACATTAGATCGTGAAGATAGTATTTTTACTGTTAAAACAAAGATTGAATCTATTCCAGAGATTTATTTTAGTTATGTTGGAAATACTTGGAAATGGGCATATACAAAACCATATGTGTGGATTGATTTAGAAGATAAAACTACAGAAGTTCTTTCAAGTTCTAAATATGATTTTTCAAGGACAGAAATTCCTAAAAGTGGGCTTTTTTCAGGAGATAGATATCCCACTCCAAGCGGGGTAGAGATACAATACACTTTAGATGCTGTTTCAGATTTGTCTGAAGAAATTTTATCTTTAATGGAGATTTTAAAATATCAAAATTTAGAGTTTGGTGCAGGAATTTTATTTAATTTAGAAAATGTTGTTGATTATATGAAAAAAAATCCTTCTGAAAATATAATAACTCCTTCTAGTGTTTCTAAATCTGAAAAATGTTCAACAACTTCTGAATGTCAAACGCTTGTTGGGAATGTTCTTTATGAATATGTTCAAAGTTTAAAATCAAATTATCCTGAATTTTCAGATGCAGATATTTTAAGAGATACAGGATATGTTTCATTAGAATGTTTAGCATTAGGTATTGCTTTTCAGGAGAGTTCACTAAGTGTTTGTGATCCAATATCTGAAAATCAAAATGCTTTTTATTGTGAAGGGGATTTTAATAAAGTTTTTTCAAATAAAAAGGGAACAGACATAGGGGTGATGCAAATAAATGTTGGAGATAATCCGCAAATAGTATTTACAGCAACACCTGAAATTTGGACATTTGAAGGAAATATTGATAGAGCAATGAAATTAATCTCTGAAAAATATGGTTTTATGGAAAAAGATAATGGTGGAAAAACATATGCATGTAATAATAATGTTGTTTATTCTGGTTGGAAATCTGTTTTAAGATATTATAATGGTTGGAATACAGATTGCTCTAAAAGGGATGTTAATTATGTTGAAAATGTTTTAGGACAACGGGAAACAATTGAAAACATGTTTCCACAATGTAGTTCTTCAAATGCAAATGTTGTTCCTAGTTCAAATCCAACACCAAATCCAACACCGGGCCCGATTGTAGATGGTTTTATTTATGTTCCTTCAATAGGTTTGTATGTTGCTAAAAATGTTAGTTTAAAGGGTAAAAATTGGAATGAAGCACAAGAAGCTTTGCATAATGAAAATTCAAGAATGTTGACAGTTTTAGAATTTAGAGAATTTTTAAAATATACTAAAGAATATTTTCCTGAAATTTATTTAGAAATTACAGATCTTAAAGATCTTTGGAGAGCAGAATGGCTTGATGCAGAGTTTAAAGTTGAAAATAAAGATTTATTTGTATATTATTATGTTTTTGAAAATAATAAGATTATAAGAAAAAAAGAAAAATTAGATGAAGATACTTTAAGGTTAGATAAAACTCCTGGAATTTTACTTGAAAATTGGTTAAAAGATTCAACAAAGCAAGGATTACCAAAAAAAGATATTAAGAATGGGGATTTATATTATTGGAACCCTGAAAATGGAAAAGTTGCGGTGTTCAGTGCTGATGATGGTGGGGCTGTCCTTTATTGCTACTGGAATCCTTCTTATCTGGGTTCCAGTCTCGGGGTACGGGCTGTAAAGCTTACATTAGATGAAAATCCAACACCTGGGCCAACAGTATTTACATTGAATGAAGCAATGTATAAAGTATATGATATGCAAGGAAAATATTCTGAAACTGCAAATAAAGAATTTATTGATGCTTTATGTAATCAAAGTGGAACAAGTAATGAGGTGTTAACACAAGACCAATGCAATGATATTAAAGGAAAAGGTTCATGGTTTGGTGCAAGTTGGATAAAGTTGGAAGAAGATATGGCTTTTGTAAAAAGACTATTAATTGCAAAAAGCAAAATAGAGAATTCTAAAAAATGGAATTTGTATTCTGCATTATTAAACACAAATATTCTTGGGGAAGATACACCTGAAAATAGAGGAAAAGGAAGTTCTGCAAGAAATACTATTTTCAATACTTTTGTAGATGAACTTTTTAAAGATGGTGTTTTAAATGAAAAAGAATATAAAGAATACACAGACTTGCGATTGGGAACCTCTGGGAATTTAAATATAGGTGATTCTTGGGAAGATTATGCAATGTTGATTAAAGATTTAGAAATATATTTAGGAGATGAAATTGAAGGTGTTTCAAATGTTCCTGGCGATCAAAGTTCTCAGAATTCAGGCGAATCATGCACTATTCCAGAGCCTGCTGCAGGAATTACAGCTTTAAGTGATCCTAGAGAAAGAGTTATGAAAGTTGCACAAGATTCTGTTGGAACAGTTGTTGGAAGCAATTGTTGGACATCTGCAGAAGAAATTTATTTAAAAGCTTCTGTAAATTATCAATGCATATATACAG
>CAZDPO010000003.1:0-29871 GCA_964507595.1 Candidatus Woesearchaeota archaeon | reverse complement strand
GTTAATTGTTGATTCTCGAAACCATTAAAAATAAAGTTTAACTAATTATTTTATGAAGGTGAAGAATTTATTGCCAGCATTTTATTTTATATTAGGTTTATCTTTAGTATTTGCAATTACAGGATATGCTGTTGTTGGAAATGCCCCCTCATCTGTAAGTATTGACGGGTTAAGGATTATTGCAGATACTTTTAATGGAACCACAACTGTTTTTGAAGGATTATCTACTTCAGAACTTAATAATATGACAAATCTTATTTTAGAAAAAACTAGTTATGGTAAAGTTATATTTAATGAATCTATTAATTTAACTCAGGTTGCTGGTGCAGATAGAATTGTTAATTTTGATAATGATTTAAACATATCAGATAATTTAATTGTGATCGGAAATGTTAATTTGCCTTATATGGATAAATTAGCAACTGTTTTCATATATAATTTAGCATTTACAAATCCTCAAATTATTAATGGGGGGGTGACTTGCACAGATTGTAGATTAATTAGTTATTCTGGAGGAACTTTAATTTTTAATACAACTTCTTTTTCAAGTGCATATTATATTCGTGAATCACCTGCAGCACCGGTTTGTGGAAATGGTGTATGTGAATCTGGAGAAAATAATGCTAATTGTCCTGCAGATTGCCCTTCTACTGATGGAGGTGGCGGAGGGGGAGGAGGAGGTGGAGGAACCACAACTCCTGAAATTGTAGTGGAAGAAGGTTATGATTTTTATGTTGAACCTGATTTTTTTAATATTAAAATGAATAGGGGAGAATATTTTCAAAAAAATATACTTGTTGTTAATAATGGAACAAAAGATCTTGAGATGTATATAGCTGTTTCAGGAGTAAGTGATTTTATTTTTCCACAAGTTCCATATATTCAATTAAAAGCAGGAGAAAATTATACTTTAAGATTAGATATTTATATATCTGAATCAAGACCTACAGATGTTTATGTCGGTAAAGTTTTGTTTTTAACAAGACAAATAGATAAAGAATCAAAAGCCATTTTAGATGTTAAAGAAAGAAGTGCTTTATTTGATATTCGAACAGAAGTTTTAAAAAAATATGTTAATCCTGGTGGAAGAACTAGAGCAAATATTAGTATAATTAATATGGGAGATTTAAGGAATTTTGATGTATCTTTAGAATATAAAATTGTAGACTTTGATAATAAAGAATATACTGTTAAAAAAGAAGATTTTGCAATGAATAAAACTTATTTTAATATTTTTTATTTAGATGTTCCAAAAGATATATCTATTGGGGATTTTGTATTTTATGCTAGAGTAAATTATCAAGATGTTGGAGCAAGTAGTTTTGATACTTTTACTGTTGAAAGATTATCTACTTTTGCTTGGATTATTGTTATAGTTGTTATTTTATTAATTATATTTTTAATTGTTAGAAGATTGAGAAGAGATAAAAGATTAAAGAAGAAAGCATTAAAGGAACAATTAAAGGAAAAACCAAAAGTAATAAAGCTTCCTTTAATAAGGAGAACCATACAGGTTCCAAAGTTGCCTGAGTTTTAAACCATAATTAATTTAAACTTGTTTTTGTCAGATTTAATATGTTAATTGGTCTTGTTGGAAAGCCCTCATCAGGAAAATCTACTTTTTTTAAAGCAGCTACTTTAGCAGAAGTTGAAATTGCAAGCTATCCTTTTACAACAATAAAAGCAAACCATGGAGTTGGGTATGTTAAAGTAAGATGTATTGAAGAAGAATTTAAAGTTAAATGTAATCCTAATCATGGATTTTGCATATCTGGAAATAGGTTTGTTCCAATTGATTTAATGGATGTTGCAGGTCTTGTTCCTGGAGCTTCTGAAGGAAAAGGATTAGGCAATAAATTTTTAGATGATCTTAGACAAGCAGATGTTTTTATTCATATTGTTGATGTTTCTGGAACAACAGATATTGAAGGAAAACCTACAAAAGGTCATGACCCTGCAAAAGATATTTTATTTTTAGAAGAAGAATTAGATAATTGGTATTATAATATATTTATGAAAGTTTGGAGGGCTTTTGCTCGTAAAGTAGATATGGAGAAATCTAAGTTTTCAGATGCAATTACAAAACAATTTTCAGGTTTAAAAGTTACAGAAGACCAAGTTAAACAAGTTTTAAGACAATTAAATCTTCCTGAAAAATCTTCTACTTGGGGAGATAATCAAGTTAAATTGTTTGTTAGAGAATTAAGAAAACTTTCAAAGCCAATGATTATTGCTGCAAATAAAATTGATTTAGAAAAAGGTAAGGAAAATTATGAAAGATTAATACGTGAATTTCCTGAATTAAATATCATTCCTTGTTCAGCTGATTCTGAATTAGCTTTAAAGCAAGCTGCTAAAGTAGATTTGATTGAATATATTCCTGGAGAAAGGGGTTTTAATATTAAAAAAAATCTAAATGAGAAACAAATTCAAGCATTAGAAAATATTAAGAAGAATGTTTTAAATTTATTTGAAGTTGGAACAGGTGTTCAGAGTATTTTGAATAAAGCAATATTTGATTTACTTGGATATTTGGCTATTTTTCCAGCTTCTGCAAATAGATTAGGGGATTCAAAAGGAAACATTTTACCTGATTGTTTTTTGCTTCCTCCAGGTTCAACTGCTTTAGATTTTGCATATTATTTACATACGGATTTTGGAAAGAATTTTATTAAAGCGATTAATGCTAAAACAAAAATGGCATTGGGTAAGGACTATAAATTGCAAAATAGAGATGCATTGGAGATAATTACTCGGTAGTAAATTCTTGTTTTTTAATGATATCTTAAATTAAATTTTAATTTGTTTTGAGCCTTCTGGGCATTCATAATATTCTGAGATTTGTTTTTTTAGTTTTTTTGGAAAATCCATATTTTTTATTGAGTTAAGATGAATTGATTCTAGGGAATTTAAATGTTTTAAATTTCTTAAATATTTTCTGAAATTTGGGCAGTCTTTCATTATTCTCCAGGTGAATTTGTGTGGAACTATAGGATAGGATTTGCACATTAAAGGTTTATTTTCCCCAAGACTGCATCCCTCTTTTTTCAAAAATTCACATTTGCCATCTATTCTTAATGTTTCTCTTTTGAGAATTATCTTTTCTTTATCTGTTAAAAAAACATTAAATCCATCTCCAGGTTTTGTTTGACAGCATTCTTTGCATTTTTTACAGAAATTAAAAGTTTTCACTTTGAGATTAGTTGGTTTTATTATATAAACTTTTATGATTTGGTTAGAGATTTTTTATAAGCACCTAGGCCTTTTGATTTAAATGGGTTTGTATTAATTTAGCTATATTTAAAAACTTTTTTTTAATTTGTTTCTTATGGATGAAGAAAATAAAGAAATTGGTGGTAAATCTTGTGAAGATTGTGATGCTATTAATTGTAAATATGTTGTCAGGGAGATTGGTTGCTATTGGGAATTAAAAGATTTTGAAACAATAGGGGATATTGAAAAATATATTGAAAAAGTTTTTAAAAAACGATATCATGTTATTGTTGAAGATGAAAATGAGAACATGGAAGATGAAATTTTAGAAAATGAAAATTAAGATAAAATTACATCCAAATTCCAAACAAGAGAAACTTGTTAAATTGTCAGAAGAGCAATATGAGGTTTGGATTAAACAAAAACCTATTGATAATAAAGCAAATTTATATCTTGAGAAGATGTTAAAAACTTATTTTACAAAATCTGTTAAGATTATTAGTGGATTTAAAAGCAAGATTAAGATTGTTGAGGTGCTTTAATGTCCAGGGCAAAGAATTTTAAATTTTACTTTTTTTAATTTTTCTAAAGAATTAATCATATCTTGATGATTACTTTTTGGAAAATCTGTTCTTCCAATATAACCATTATGAAATATTGTATCTCCTGAAAATAAGATGTTTTGATAAAGAATACAAAAACTTCCTTTTGTGTGTCCTGGTGTTTTTATTATTTTAAGATTATTTATGTTTAATTTATTTATATCTAAAATGTTTTTATTAAGAAAATCAATTTTACTTCCATAAACTTTAGCATTTGTAAATATTTCAAGATTTTCAATATGGTCGTAGTGGTTGTGCGTTAATATGATGAGGTTTATATTTTCAGGAGTTAGTTTTAATTGTTTTAAGGAATTTATTAATTCTTGTCGGTTATTAACAGCTCCGGTATCTATAAGGATGTTTTTATTATTTAATTACACAAGATATACAATTGAGCCAAATTCTGTGAATTCTATGGAATAAATATTCGTTTTTATCTTGGTGATCATACTTTTGAGTAGATATAAACTAATTTAAATGTATGTTGTTTATATTGATTAAAGGGTAATTAAGATGAAAATAATAATTGTGAATGATAAGGATGAGATAATTGATTATAAAGAAAGAAATATCTTAAATGACGAGAAAGATATTTACAGAGTTTCAGCTCTATGGATAACAAATAAGCAAGGAGAAATACTTTTGGCTAAAAGGTCTTTTAAGAAATTAAATAATCCTGGTAAATGGGGACCTGCTGTAGCAGGCACAAATGATATTGGAGAAAGCTATAGGTCAAATATAATTAAAGAAGCAGATGAAGAATTGGGGTTGAAAAATATTAAACCAAAGAAACTAATAAAGGATTTTAAAAATGGTGAACATAAACATTTTACCCAATGGTTTTGCATAAAACTTGATAAGAATATTTCTGATTTTAAATATGATAATGTTGAAGTAGAAGAAATTAGGTGGTTTACAAAAGAAGAAATTCTGCTTTTAGATGATAACGAATTAATAAAAGGTATGAAAGAATTTACTATGAGGCCAATATGAAATATGATTTTGCAATGGATTTACAAGAAAGAGCAGTTGAAATAAGCAAGATATTGTTTCCACATGTTGATGTTGAAAGAATAAGATGTTTAAGGAGTTTTGGAACAGGTTCTAGAAGAGTAATAGCTCGTTGTCATACTATTGGAAAGATAACTCAAAAAGCATTAGGAATTCCTGCACATTATATTTTAGAATTTATATCTGAAAGATTTGATAAAATGAATTTTGATGATCAAACAAAAGTAATAATTCATGAATTAATGCATATCCCAAAAACATTTGGGGGTGGATTTAAGCATCATGATTTTGTTACAGAGAAGAATGTAAATGCCCATTATGTTCTGTTTAAAGAAGTGAAGAAAAGGAATAGTTCTTTTTAATAAGTAATATGAAATCTTAAGTTTCTTTCTAATTCAGATATTTCTTCTTCTTTTAAGTGTATTAATTCAATTTTTGCTTTTTGTAAGGTTTCTTTTTCTTTGGGAGAAAGAAATATTTCTAAATGATTAAATCTATTCCACCCTTCAAATCCACATAATTCAAATTCAAATTCATTATTTATTTCATAGGGATGACAACAAATAATTTGGCTATCTGGATGATATGTAAATAGCTTTGCTATTTTATTATATTCTAAACAGGTAACCATTCCTTCAAAGGTAAATAATTCTTTCCACCCTTGTTCAAATTTTTTTAATGCTGGCCGAAGAAGATTATTTCTTTTTGTATATAACATAAATCCTTCAATTGCCTTAGAATCATTATCGAAAATTTCAAATCCATATACTTTTTTGTTTTCTTCTTTAGACATTTTCTCTAGAATAGATATTCATTTAAATTGTTTACTGTTGTTAGTTATATGTATAAAAAGATAATTTTAAATTATAAAGGTAAGAAAATCCAGCTTGAATTAAAGGAGATGGTTGGACCATTTAATGAAGCACGGGGTCTAATGTTTTCTTGTAAGAAAAATGCAAAAGCATTACTCTTTTCTTTTAAAAAACCAACAGGGTTGAGTATGCATTCTTTTTTCGTTTTTTTTAAATTTATTTCTATTTGGTTGGATGAGAACAATAAAATTATTGAAATAAGAAAAATTTCTCCATGGGGGATTGGAATTAAACCAAAAACCAAATTTACAAAACTTATTGAGATCCCTATCAACGGTAAATATAAAGAGATAATTAAACTTCTCGACGAGGATTAGAAAGATTTAAATACACTTTTAATCTTTACTTATTATAATCTTTTGAAAAAGGAGGTGCAAAAATGGGAAAAGTAATCGCTAAAAATATCGTTAAAAGACAACCAGGGTATCTTTACTACGTTGACGGAAAAGGAAATGTTTGTGAAGCTAAGATGGCTAGAGGCGGAAAAAAGAAAAAGAAAAAGGTAGTTAAGAAAAAAGCTGTTAAGAAGAAGGTTGTTAAAAAAAAGAAGAGATAAATCTTCTAACCTCTATTTTTATTTTTTTATTTAATGTTCTTTTTATTTAATTTTTATAGTAATTTTATTTGTTTTTTGAAATTAATTTTTAGTTGTGATTTCTTTCACATATAAATCCTTGTCCTTGGAAACAAAGCCCACAGTACGCTTTTTCGTCGTTGTGATGGCACATTCTTATATTTCCGTTATTTTGTTGTATTAAATTTTCCCAAAATGGATGAATTTTTCTTGCGAGCAATCTATTTCCTTCTTGGATGTGTGTAGAACTTTGATCTGAGTCTACAAAACTCATTTTTGGTTGGTTTTTATCCCCTTTTAAGTGTTTGAATGTTTCTCCTGTTAAGAGATGTACTAAATTGGGTTTCATTCTTAAAGGTAATAATTGTATTCTTAATTTTCTTCCATAATCTGCTATATTTAAAATTTCTATATCTCCTCTTGTGGGAGGAAGATGGGCTATTATTGATAAATAAATTGCATTATTTAATCCCCTTTCTTGATATTTTAAAGCTTGTTCTAATCTCCAGTTTACTGTGGATCCTAACCTTCTTGCCCCACTTTCTAAAGCTGCTATTTTTATATTTCCATTCACACTATGTAAAGGGATTGACCTTGTTCTTTTACAAAGTTGATAGATTTCTTCGTTAAAAGGTAAGAATTTTGTTGGAATAACACCTCTTGTACCTGTTTGTGCACAAGTTTCCAATGACATCATAAAGTCATCACGAGTATATTGGGTGTAGCTTTCTGAATTTTTTCCAAACCTTAAAATTTTGATAGGTCTTCCTAATCTAATTGGTTTGTCCCCTCTTAATAATATTTTTCCTTCTAAAAGTTCTTCTTTTAATCTTTGTTGATTAATTTCTTTATTTGTTTTTGCAGGAGCACCATGAAAACCTTCCATATAGCAATAATTACATTCTCCATGAAGCATATGGAAAAAGTTAAAAAAGTTTTTCCCATCAAAGTAAGCTCCAGATTCTGGAATAAATTGAGTAGGACACCATTCAAGAAAATCTAAATTTGCTTCTAATCCACATTCTGGGGTTTTTTGTTTTTTACCTCCCCTAAGAATACCTTTTTTATTGCTGGTCTTTTCCATTCTTGTTAAAGGTTCTATCTTTTTAACGATTCTTAATTTATTTTCTCTATATGTTTCAGCAACATTATTTCCACAATGATCTTTTATGTCTGCTCTTGAGAAAACATATAAGTCTTCAATTGTTCTTGGATCTAATTCCTCTATTCTTTCTTCTACTATGTCGTATAGGTGATCACAAGTTTCAAGATTGTTAACAATCCGCATTGGTCTTTGCTGAATGTCAATAGTTGTATTTGCTTCTCCATCATCAAAGAGGCCAATTGATTTTTCTTTTATTGTTTTTAATTTTTTAAGGTGGTTGGTTGTTATTAATGCCCTATTATCATCAAGAATTCTTATTGTTTTGATTACGTTAATTAGGTCTCTTGGATTTACTCTAGGAGGAAGAGGAAAATAATCAACTGCACCTTCTTTTCTTTCTTTCTTAGTGTATGAAATGTGGGCAATTGGATCTATTGGATTTTCTAGAGGACCCACCTTAGTATATAAATCATGATGATATGTATAAGATGCAATATATTGTCTACCATCTTTTCCAATACATAATGCCCCTATAAAATTTGCCATTTCATTTCTTACTGAAAACTTTATATAAACTTTATTGCAATCTATTATATGGCAATTATACTGGGAATCGAGTCAACAGCACATACTTTCGGGATTGGAATTGTTAAAGATGGAAAAGTATTATCTAATATTAGAGAAATGTATACTACTGGGTTAGGAGGCATAATTCCAATGGATTCTGCAAAGCACCATAAAAAAATATCTTTTGAAGTCTATGAAAGGGCTTTAAAAGAATCTAAAATAAAAGAAAAACAAATAGATGCAATTGCTTTTTCACAAGGTCCTGGTTTACCTCCTTGTTTAATTGAAGGAATGAAATTTGCAAAGAATGTTTGTAAAAATTTGAATAAGCCATTGATTCCAGTTAATCATTGTGTGGCTCATTTGGAAATAGGAAAACTAACTGGTGCAAAAGATCCTGTTTTACTTTATGTTTCTGGAGCAAATACACAAGTTATTGCATATGCTTCAGGTAAATATCGTGTATTTGGAGAAACTTTAGATATTGGTGTTGGAAATTTTATTGATAATTTTGCTCGTTATTCTGATATTGGTTTTCCAGGAGGGCCAAAAATAGAAAAACTTGCTGAACAAGGGGAGGTTATTTTATTACATGGTCATGGAAGTAATTGTGGTTTTGATAAAATGTCTTTACCTTGGTTGAAAAAGAAATTAGAAGAAAAAGGATATTTTGTTGTTGCCCCAAATTTGCCCAATAGAAACGCTCCAAAGTTTGGAGAATGGTTAACTTTTTTAGAAAATAATATAGATTTTAATGAGAAAACAATTTTATCTGCAGAAAGCTTTTCTGGTTTGGTCGCTTTGAGAATTTTAGAGAACCTTAAAAAACCCATTAAAAAAATAGTTATGACTGGTTGTTTTTGTGAACCCTTGAATAATGATAGACCCTATAATAAAGATTTAGATTGGAATTTTGATTTTGAGAAAATAAAAAAGAATGTCAAAGAAATTGTTGTTTTAGCTGATGAAAATGATGATGCAGTTCCTTTTGAGAAGACAAAAAATTTAGCAGATAATTTGGGTGTGGTGGTTAAGAAGGTTATTGCAAATAAACCTCATTTTAGGGGAGATGAAGAACCAGAAAAATTAAATGCTATTTTGAAAGATGAAGAAAGGCATTTAATTGATATTCCATATAGGATTAAGGGAATGGATATTGCTTTATCTGGAATATTAACAAATTTAAAACAAAAATTAGAATCTAAAACTTATAAAATTGAAGATTTATCTTTTTCATTACAAGAAACTGTTTTTGCTATGTTGGTTGAAACAGCTGAACGTGCACTTGCTCATGTTGGTAAAAAAGAATTATTATTAGGCGGGGGTGTTGCTTGTAATAAAAGATTAGTTGAAATGTGTGAAATTATGTGTAAGGAGCGAGGTGCAAAATTATTTGTTCCTTCTCGAGATCTTTTAGTTGACAATGGCGCAATGATTGCATATCTTGGGGAAATTATGTTTAAATCTAGAATAAAGTATTTTTCATTTGAATTAGATAAAGTAGATATTAAACCTCGTCAAAGAACAGATGATGTTTTGATTAGCTGGAGATAGTGGGATAGAAATATTTAAATAGTAAGATAATCTTACTTCGTTATGGAAATAACAAAGTTAAGTACAAAAGGGCAAATTGTGATTCCTGAATCTTTGAGAAAAGATTTGGAAGTTGGAACATCTTTTACAGTTATGAAAAAAAATGATTTAATTGTTTTAAAAATTGTTTCTGGATTAAGTTCTGCTGAAGAAAGAGAATTAATTGAATTAAAAAATATTTGGAAAGAAATTGATTCTGGAAAAGGAGTTACTCAAAATAAATCTGATTTTTTAAAAGAGTTAGAGGGATGGTAAATGATTAATAAGATTACTCGTTCACTCAATTTCATAAAACAAACAAAACGTCTTGATAACTTTCTTTTGGAAAAAATAAAAAAACAAATAAAAAAAATAATAGAAAATCCGGAAGTTGGTAAACCTTTAAAATATTATAGGGGAGAAAGAACATTATATGTTAAGCCATTTAGGTTAGTTTATGCGATAAGACAAGACGAAATAATTTTATTAAAATTTGAACACAGAAAAAATGTTTATGATTAGCTGGAAATGATTGTTGGAGTATAATTATATTTTTAAATAATCTTTAATAACATAAGTTAATGGTAGATGAAATTTATAGCGGGGTTTATGCAATAAAGATAATGCTTACAGATACTGCTTGGTCAAATCCAGATTATAAAAAAAGAATAGAAGAAGGGGAATTAGAGAAGATTTTTATAAAATCTCCGGGAATGCATTGTTTTTGGAAAGGGGCTGCAGGGTGCCAAAATACTCCTGTGATGTTGGATGTTGAAAATGCTTTTACTTTAATGGAAAAATTAAATGCATTACCTTATGTTAGAGAATTAACTTTATTAAAAGATGGTTTAAGATCTAAAGAGGGATATATTCCTGTTAAGGAAAAATAATTTTTCTCTAGAAAAGTTTATAAACCAATTTTAACCTTTATCTTTATCCGATGAACGTTGAGTGAGGGTCTTATGATTCTTTACTTTTAATGTTCATTAATTAAACAACTTACAACAAAAAAATGGACGCATATCAAATCATTGAAAAAGCAAAACGAACAGGAAAAATAGAAAAAGGAACTAATGAAGTTACTAAAGCTATTGAAAGAGGAACAGCTAAATTTGTGGCATATGCTACAGATGTAGAACCTAAAGAAATTGTGGCACATATACCTTTTTTATGCAAAGAAAAAGGAATACCTTTTTTAGAAGCAGATAGTAAAGAAAAACTTGGTGTTGCTATTGGACTACCTGTTGCAGCATCTTCTGTTGCAGTAATTGACGCTGGTGAATCTGCAAAAGATATTGCTAATTTAAAAAAATAATTTTCTAAAAAATGGCTAAAACTCAACCTAAAAAAGATGTAAAAGGACAAGGACAGAGTGTTAAAAATAGTGATAAACTTTTAGGAAATGTTGTTCCTGCAGTTGTCCAAGAATTAATTGGAAGAACTGGTTTTAGAGGAGAAGTTACTCAAGTTAAAGTTTTAGTTCAAGAAGGGAGAGATCAAGGACGAGCAATGAGAAGAAATGTTAGAGGAGCTGTAAAGATTGGAGATACTTTAATGTTAAGAGAAACAGAAATTGAAGCTAGAAGAATTAAATCAAATATTACAAAGGGGTCATATAGTTAAGATGCCTAAATGTGTTTATTGTCAAAGTCAATATGAATTTCCAAGAGGATTAACTTTAATTATGAAAGATGGAACAATCAATCATTTATGTTCTTCAAAATGTAGAAAAAATATGTTAATGGGTAGAAGAAAAGTTAGATGGTTACCTAAAGCTATTCAACTTAATCCTAAAAATAAGATTAAGAAGAAAAAGGTTAAGAAGAAAAAGATTGTTAAGAAAAATAAAAAGAAGTAATTAAATCATAGTTATTCTTTTAAACTGTAATTCTTTTAAAAATATCATGAGTATATGTGGATTTTGTAAATGTTCTTCAAATTATCATGAAGGATTAAAAGGGAAAACTTATGGGCAAACAAAATTAATGTTTATTGCTCATAGGCCAGATCAAAGAGTTAATATTGAGGTTCTTCCAAGTTTTGATTCTTATGAGATTGCTCTTTCAGAAACAAAAACTGGAAAAAATATAGGTACTTTGCTTAAACATTGTAATTTAAGTTTGGATAATATTTTTTGGACAAATTTATTTAAATGCGTTCTTCTTGAAAATAGACCTCCAAATAAAGAAGAATATTTGTTTTGTGTGAACAATCATTTGAATTTACAAATTGAAGAAGCAAATCCTAATTTAATTGTTGGTTTAGGAAGTCAAGTTTATAAAATTCTTTTTCCAGATTTGGTAAAGGAAAAGAAATTTGAACAAAGAATTGGAGATATTGTAAAATATAATCAAAGAAATGTTTTAATTTTTCCACATCCACAAAAGATAAGTCCTCCATATTGTAATCTTGAAAAGAAAAAAGAATTATTTGATCTTATGAAAACTACTCTTGAAAAATTTCTTTAAATTTGTTTTTCAATCTACAATTTAAATAATTTTTTATACCAAGGCATTTTCTTGTATGCTGTAGCAAAATAATGTGGTACCCTATGCATCTTTGTATCTTTAAATTCAAGAATACCTCCTTTTTTGAATCTATAGTCAAAAAGATAATTTGCACCTAATTTTTCTTTAGCTTTTTGTGCTAAGGTTGTTGCGATAGCAATCTCTAAATCATCACCAAATTCTTCTGGGGTTAAAGAGATGTTTCCTAGCATTTCTAGTTTTCCAAAATTAGCTACTCCTCCTGCTTGTTCAAATGTTTGATTTGTTACTGGAATATTTTTTTCTTTCTTTTTCATTTTTCTTTATGGTTGTTTTCATTTAAAAATATAATTATACTTAACCACACATTTCCTCTATTTGTTCAGGAGTTCTTGAATCATTCCAATTATCTGAATTTTGTGCCACCATTCCTGTTGGTGTAAAACTTTTTACTTGCTTTTGATTGCAGATAACTTCATAATCTTCACAATAATTATTATTATCACATATTGCTTTTGTGAACATTTGTTGGTTAATAGAATTTCCAGTTATTCTTGGCTTTAGAATAAGAAATGCCACTAAAATTAAAGCCAGGATTAAGAGAAGGAGAGCTAACTTTAGGGATGTTTTTTTCATATTTTTGTGTGATTTTTTTATTATTTAAATATATGTGCTTTTGAATATATTTTTTAGTTTATCGACGATAAATGGCTCGAAACCTTTATAAACCAAGTTGATTTCTTTCTATTGTAATTAGGCAGATTCTGTCCTAAAAATTTATAAAAAAAACTTAAAAAATATAATAAAATGACAGATTATAAAGCAGATTCAATTAAGGTTTTAGAAGGTTTAGAGGGTGTTAGAAAAAGGTTTGATATAGTTGAACTTTCTAGAAAAGTTAAGAGAAAAGGAGATCTTTTGGTGCTTTCTAGTGAATTAAAATTGAAACCTAGAATTTTGAAATCTGTTATAGATGAAGGTAGAATTTTAGAGATCGCTCCAGGCACCCAAAAGAGTAAAGCAAGCATTTTAGCAAGTCTTAAAACAAACAGAGAAGTTTTAATTTTTTCTAAAAAACACAATTTTAAAAAGATTTCTCCAAAAAAATTACTTGATTTAGTTAAACAATGGAAACAAGATATTCAAAAAAATCCATTATTGTTATTGTCTCAAGAAGAACATGATCTAATATTAGGAAGTTTATTTGGAGATGCTAGCATAAGACAAAGAAATAAAAATTGTTGTTTTAGAGTTTCTCATTCATTTAAACAGAGAGAGTATATTGGGCATAAATTGAAAATTTTAGAGAATTTTAATATATCGGAATTTAGAGAAACAAAAAGAATATTAAATAATAGGAATCTTTTTATGATTAATCTTTCTACTAAAACTCATCAAGTTTTTAATTATTATAGAAATTTATTTTATAATAAACAGGGGATTAAAGAAATAACTATGAAATTATTAAATAAGTTAAATACAAGATCTTTAGCTTATTGGATTTGTGATGGTGGAAGTTATGATAATAAACAAGGATATGTTGTATTGTGCACGAATTCTTTTACTTTGAGAGAACACAAATTAATTAAAGAATTCTTTAATAAAAAATTTAATCTTGATCCCACAATTGGATTTAGAGATAAAAAATATTATTATTTGAGATTTAAACAAGAAGATTCTAAGAGATTGATAGAAATTATTAAACCTTTTATACTCCAAAGTATGCTCTATAAAATTGGAGGAAGTAAATAATGTCTGCCGGATACAAAGCTGATAGCATAAAAGTGCTTGAAGGATTAGAGGGCGTCAGGAGGCGTCCCCGCAATGTATATTGGTTCTACTGGAAAAGATGGTTTGCATCATTTAGTTTATGAGGTTTTAGATAATTCTGTGGATGAAGCTTTAGCAGGTCATTGTGATAAAATTAATGTTAGGATAAATAAAGATGGTTCTTGCACAGTTGAAGATAATGGGAGAGGTATACCTGTTGATAATCATCTTAAATTTAATATGCCTGCAGCTCAAGTAGCTTTAACTAAATTACATGCTGGAGGAAAATTCGATAAATCAAGCTATGCTATTTCAGGAGGTTTGCATGGGGTTGGTGTTTCGTGTGTTAATGCTTTATCTAAAAAATTAATTTTAATAGTTAAAAGAGATGGTAAAATATATGAACAAGAATATTCAAGAGGAGATGCAAAAACAAAATTAAGAGTAACTGGAAAATGCGGAGCTAATGAAACAGGAACTATTATTACCTTTTGGCCAGATGAGGAAATTTTTTCTGTCTTAGATTTTGATTATAAAGTTTTGGAAAATAGGTTTCGAGAAGTTGCTTTTTTAAATGCAGGTTTAAAAATAATTTTAGAAGATGAAATTAAATTAAAAAAAGAAGAATTTTTTGCTTCTGGAGGTTTAATTGAATTTGTTAAATGGGTGAATAAATCTAAAGAAGTATTGCATAAACCAATATATTTTCAAAAAGAAGATAAAGGTGTTATTATGGAGGTAGCAATACAATATAACTCAACATATCAAGAGAATATTTTTGGATTTGTAAATACAATTAATACTGTTGAAGGGGGAACGCATGTTTCAGGTTTAAAAACAGCTTTAACAAGGGCCATTAATGATTATGGTAAAAAGACAAATATGTTGAAGAATGGAGATGCTTTAACTGGGGATGATACTAGAGAAGGTTTAACTGTTATATTGAGTTTAAAAATTCCTAATCCGCAATTTGAAGGTCAGACAAAGACTAAATTAGGTAATTCTGAAATTAAAGGATATGTTGATTCTTTGGTTTCATCTTCATTATCAGAGTATTTTGAAGAAAATCCAACTATTGCTAAAAAAATTGTTTCAAAAGGTTTAGATTCTGCAAAAGCTCGTTTAGCTGCTAAAAAAGCAAAAGATTTAGTTAGAAGAAAAAATGCTTTTTCTATTGGAGGTTTACCTGGAAAACTATCTGATTGTTCAAGTAAGAAATCAGATGACTCTGAATTATATATTGTTGAGGGGCAATCAGCTGCAGGAACATGTAAAGAAGGTAGAAATAAAGAAATTCAAGCTATTTTACCTTTAAGAGGTAAAATTTTAAATGTTGAAAAAGCAAATCCTTCAAAAGCTTTTTCAAGTGAAGAAATTGCAAATATAATTACTGCTATTGGAACAGGTGTTGGTGATCAGTTTGATATTTCTAAATTAAGGTATGGGAAAGTTATAATTATGGCTGATGCAGATGTAGATGGAGAACATATTAAAACATTACTTTTAACTTTCTTTTTTAGATTTATGCCTAAATTAATTGAAAACGGAAATATATATGCTGCCATGCCCCCATTATATAGAATTAGAAAAAAAGAAGATCATTATGTTTATTCAGATGAAGAATTAAAAAAACTTTCAGTGGGTTCAGCTAATTTAAATGTTACACGGTTTAAAGGTTTGGGTGAGATGAATGCAGAACAATTATGGGAAACAACAATGAATCCAAAAACTAGAAAAATAAAAAAGATTTATATTGAAGATGCTGTTGAAGCAGACCATACATTCTCAATGTTGATGGGTGATGATGTTCAGGCAAGAAAAGAGTTTATACAAGAAAATGCTAAGGAGGCGCAGTTGGATATTTAAAATTAAATAAAATGGTTAAGAAAGCAAAAGTACAAACACCAGCATGGATATTAGAAGGTTATGATAGTCCTGCAGAATATAATAAAGCAAAAGGAATTAAAGAAGAAAAGAAAAAAGAAGGAAAGACTTTTAAAATTAGAGAATGCCCAAAATGTAAATCTGATCAAGTTGGAGTTGTAATAAGTGGAAGTGATTCTGAGGAGGAAAGTAATACTGGAAGAGAATGGGAATGTAGAAAATGTAAATGGAAAGGTAAAGACGTTGTTAAAAAAGAATTAACAGAAGATGAACTTATGAAATATTTAGATGAAAAGGGGGAAGAGATAGCATAATGGAAACAAAACTAGAAGAAAAAGTTCCTGAACAAGATTCAAAAATTAAAGAAATAAAAAAAGAATCTCAAGAAGAACAATCTAAAGAAGATTCAAATATGAAAGATGTTGAAATTTTAGAATTTGGTTTATCTGAAGAAGAAATAAATGAATTAATTGAAAAATTAAATCAACTTAAGAAAACTAAAACAGAAGTTTCATTTGAAATTGATGATGAAAATGAATTTTTAATTAAATATATTGGTACAGAATCTGTTGATGTTAAAACAGATTTAAGTGATACAAGCATGAGGGGATAAATAAAAATGGAAAATAAAAAAGTAAAAATGAAGATAATAAAATTAGATGGAGCAAATATGGATGTTGATTTAACATCAGAAGATAAAACTAGTTGGAAACAAATGAAGTGCCCTTGGAATGAAAAAGATAAGGTTCATACACATAAATGTGCTGTGAAACATATTTCAATATGCCCTTATTTTTGTGGAATTGAATATCTTGATAATGTTTTATGCTGTTATCCTAATAAAAATAAATTGAAAGATAATAAATTGAAGGTTAAAAAATGACATCAGAAAAAGAAGAAGCAAAGGTTAATGTGAAAGGTGTAGTGAATACTGAAATAAGTGTGGAGATGAAAAAAGCATATTTAGATTATGCTATGAGTGTAATTGTTAGTCGTGCAATTCCGTCTATTGAAGATGGATTAAAACCTGTTCAAAGAAGAATTCTTTATGCCATGCAACAGCTTGGATTAAAATATAATACTCAAACAAAAAAATCAGCAAGAATTGTAGGGGATGTAATTGGAAAATATCATCCTCATGGAGATTCTGCTGTTTATGAAGCAATGGTTAGAATGGCTCAAGATTTTTCATTAAGATATCCTTTAGTTTATGGTCAAGGAAATTTTGGTTGTTTTACAGCAGATACTGAAGTTAAACTTACAGATGGAAGAAATTTATCTTTTATGGAATTGACAAAAGAACATAAACAAGGAAAAAGAAATTTTACATTTACAGTAGATGCTTTTGGAACAATTAAAATAGCAGAAATAAAAAATCCTAGAAAAACTAAAGAAAATGCAGAGATTATGAAGGTTGTTTTAGATAATGGAGAAGAAATTAAATGTACCTTGAATCATAAATTTATGTTAAAGGATAATTCCTATAAAGAAGCTAAAGATTTGGAATCTGGAGATTCTTTAATGCCTTTGTATCTTAAACTATCTACAGATAAAGATAAATCTAATCCTAGTTTATTGGGTTATAGAATGGTTTATCAACCTAAAACAGATACTTGGACATTTTGTCATAATTTAGCAGATAATTGGAATTTAGAACATGGAATTTATTTTAATTCTTCTGGTAGAATAAGACATCATATTAATTTTAATAAATTAGATAATAATCCAAATAATATTCGAAGAATGCATTGGAAAGAGCATTGGAGGGTCCATCACAATTATACTTCTCAAAAACATAAAAATGATGGGGAATATAGGGAAAAATTAAAGAAGGGAAGGGAGAAATTTTGGTCTAATAATGAAAATAGACAAGCATATTCTGAAAGAATGAGTGAAATGAACAAAAAGAATTGGAAAAAGAAAGATTATAGAGATAAGATGAAGATAACTTTGAGTGAAGTAAATAAAAGATACTTGAAGGAACATCCAGAAGTTGTTGAGGAAATTAGTAGAAGAGCCACAATAACTATGACTAGATTATGGAAAATTCCAGAATATAAAGAGTTATTTAATAAAAAAATAATAGAGAGCAATAAGAGAAGAAAAACAAATTTAACAGGAAAAAAGAAATTTTTAACAATTTGTAATTATTTAAAAGAAAAGAATTTAATTTTAAATAAAGAAAACTATGAAAACATAAGAAGAGATATTTTTGGAATTAAAAGTTTTACAGGTTGGGATTTGGGAATTGGGAAGTATTATAACAATGATAAAAATTTGTTACTATGTGATATGAATGGAAATCATAAAGTTGCTAAAATAGAACTCTTAAATAAATTTGTTGATGTATATGATTTAACTATAGATGAAACTCACAACTTTGCTTTGGGTGCAGGAATTTTTGTCCATAACTCAGTTGACGGGGATCCTCCAGCAGCTATGAGGTACAGTGAAGCAAAGTTAATGCAAATTTCAGAAGAGCTATTACAAGATTTAGATAAAGAAACAGTTGAATTTATTCCTAATTATGATGGTTCTATGAAAGAACCTTTTTTGTTTCCAGGGAAATTACCTGCTTTAATGTTAAATGGTGCAACTGGTATTGCAGTTGGCATGTCTACAAACATACCTCCACATAATTTATCTGAAGTTTGTGATGCTATTACTAAATATATTGATAAACCAAATGTAACAGTTGATGAATTACTCGAAGTAATCTCAGGACCAGATTTTCCCACAGGCGGTGTTGTTCAAGGGGATATGAAAGAATTATATGAAACAGGTAAATCAAGATTAATAATGCGAGGGAAGGCAACTTTAGAAGAAACTAAGAAGAGAGATTTAATTATAATTACTGAAATTCCTTATATGGTAAATAAAGCAACTTTAATTGAACAAATTGCTAATTTAATTAGAGACAAAAAGATTAAAGATGTTTCTGATTTAAGAGATGAATCTAGTAAAGGTAAAATAAGAATTGTTTTAGAATTAAGAAAGGGTGTTAATTCTAAATTTGTTTTAAATGCCTTGTATAAATATACTAGGCTTCAAGATTCCTTTAGTGTTAATTTTTTAGCTTTAGTTGAAGGACATCCTCGTGTCTTGGGATTAAGAGATGTTTTAGAACAATATCTTAAATATAGAAAATTAGTGATTACTAATAGAACAAAATATGATTTAAAGAAAGCTCAAGAAAGGCAAGAAATTGTTGAAGGTCTTTTAATTGCTTTGAAAAATATTGATGATATTATTAAATTAATTAAAAAATCAAAATCTACAAGAGAAGCTTTAGAAGGTTTAATTAAAGAATATAAATTAAGTGAAAGACAAGCAAAAGCAATTTTAGAAACAAAATTACAACAATTAACTTCTATGGAAGTAGATAAACTTAAGAAAGAAGCAGAAGAATTAAAAAAGAAAATAGAAGAATATCAGAAAATATTGGGTGACATTAAAGAGGTTTTAAAAATAATTAAAAAAGAAGTTAAAGAATTAAAAGATAATTATGGTGATTCAAGAAGAACACAAATTCTAAAGAGATCTTTATCAACAATATCTGAAAAAGATTTAGTTCAAGAAAAAGAAGTTGTTGTTTCTATAACTGATAAGGGATATGTGAAAAGAATGGATATTAAAACATATAAAGAGCAAAAAAGAGGAGGTAAAGGTGTTATTGGGAGTAATTTGGCAACAGGAGATTTTGCAAAACAAATGTTGACTTGTTCTACACATGATTATCTAATGTTTTTTACTTCAAGAGGAAGGGTTTTGTGGTTAAAAGCATATGATGTTCCTGAAGCAGAAAGATATAGTAAAGGTAAAGCAATAATTAATTTGTTAGGATTAAAAGATGAAACTGTAACAAATGTTATGTCTGTTAAAAATTTTGAAGATTTTTTAATAATGGCAACTAAAGCAGGGCAAGTTAAAAAAATAGCATTAAGTCATTTTTCTAAACCTCGTGCTTCAGGAGTTAGGGCTATTACATTACCTTCTAATGATAATTTAATTGGTGTAGAAATTGTTAAAGATAAACAAGAGATTTTATTGGCAACTAAAAAAGGTAAAGCAATTAGATTTAATTCAAATGATGTTCGTTCAATGGGTAGATCAAGTTATGGTGTTACAGGAATTAAAATAGATAAAACAGACGAAGTTGTTTCATTAGAAATTTTAGATACAGTAGCAATATTTACAATTACTAAAAAAGGATATGGTAAAAGAACAGCTGTGGAGGATTATCGAAAAACAGCAAGAGCAGGAAAAGGTGTGATTAATGTTAAGGTTTCTGAAAAAACAGGTGAAGTTGTGAATACTGTATCTGTAAATGATAGTGATTCACTTATAATTACAACTTCTAAAGGAATTGTTATTAGAATGTCTTTGAAAAATATTAGAGTTATGGGTAGAGCTGCACAAGGTGTTAGAGTTGTTAAACTTCAACAAGGAGATTATGTTACAGATGTTGTGGGTATAGATGATGTTGAAGATGTAAATGCTAATGATTCTGCTAATGTTTCTTCTGAAGTTGAAGAAAAGAAAGGGTGATTAATTATAATAATTTTTAAAGATTTTTAAAACTAAATTATATGATAAATTTATGTATGAGGATATTTGTTCTTATAAAAACATTATACTTGCTTTTAAAAAAGCAAGAAAAGGAAAAACAAAAAGAAGGTATGTGAAAAGATTTCAAAGAAATCTTAGGAAAAATTTACTAAAATTACAACAAGAATTAAGAGATAGAACCTACAAGCCTTTTTTATTAAAGACATTTATTCTTAGAGATCCTAAAACAAGAAAGATTTCTAAATCTGCTTTTAGAGATAGAGTAATTCATCACGCTTTATGTAATATTATAGTTCCAATCTTTGAAAGAGGATTTATTTATGATTCCCATGCAAATCAAATTGGAAAAGGTACTTTAAAAGCAATTGAGAGATTTGATAAATTCAAAAGAAAAGTTTCTAAAAATAACACAAAAAAATGTTATGTTTTAAAAGCAGATATAAAACATTATTTTGAAGAAATAAATCATGATATTTTAATAAATATAATAAAAAGAAAAATTAAAGATGAAAGAATTATAAATTTGATTAAATTGATTATCTATAATAAATCTCTTAATGGGAAAAAAATAAAAGGAATGCCTTTAGGAAATTTAACAAGTCAATTCTTTGCAAATCTTTACCTCAATGAATTAGACCAATTTGTGAAACATAAATTAAGGGCAAAATATTACATTAGATATGTAGATGATTTTGTAATTTTAAATAATTCTAAATATCAATTAAAAAAGTGGAAAAAGGATATAAATCTGTTCTTAAAAGAAAAATTAAATTTGGAATTGCATCCAAACAAATCACATATTTTGAAATTAGAAAAAGAAATTAAGTTTTTGGGTTTTAGAATTTTCTATTACCATAAACTTCTAAGAAAAAGTAATGCCAATCATTTTGAAAGAAAATTAGGGCAAATGAAAATAATGTTTAAAGAAGATTTATTGAACAGAGAAAAGATTATGGATAGATTTGAAGGTTGGTTAGCTTATTGTATTCATGCAAATACTTACAAATATAGAAGACATTTGATTAAGAACTTTAATAAATCTTTTCAAATAGATAAAAAGGTTTTAGTAAAAAACATGAAGAAATATTTTAATTTTATTAAAAAACTTGATGAAAGTAATTTGGAATTTTCAGTTCAAAAAACTTTGTTTATGTTCTCAAAAGGAATGAGCATAAATCAAATTTCTG
Organism: Candidatus Woesearchaeota archaeon; assembly: GCA_964507595.1. Lineage (GTDB taxonomy): Archaea > Nanobdellota > Nanobdellia > Pacearchaeales > GW2011-AR1 > EX4484-71. Next base: position 8,459 of record CAZDPO010000003.1, on the reverse strand, counting down.
AGAAAAGAGGTATAAAGGAATCAACTATTTGGAAACATTTAGAAAATTTGATAAAGCATAGACAAATTTTATTATCACAAATATTGTCTAAACAAAAAGCAAAGAAAATTATAGGAAAAATTTATTCTAAAAACGATAGACTAAAAGACATTAAAAAGAGATTGAAAAACAAAGATATAACATATGATGAAATTGCTTGCGTGATTGCAAGCATAAAATCAAAAATATAAAAAGATGTCCTAGCGTGTAAGTCCAAGTTATTAAAGGCGAACTGACCATTGTCATTGTCAAGATTAGTCCTAGCATTAGACCTAGCCCTATTGTTGAGCCTGTTAGCATACCACGCCAACCAAATTAGCTTATTTACTTCTTGCTTTCACCACCACTTCACGCATTAGGTGTTGTAGTTGTATTTTATAAGAGTAAACTCCCATAGCAAATAAGCGTGTAACCTAGCTTACTTCGTAAAAACGGAGCTAGGACAAATTTAATTAATAAAAAAGCATATAAAAATCTATTGACTAGTTAATTTATTAAGAACTTTTTTGACTTCTTTTTCATTAGCTGATCCAATATAACTTCCAATTACAGAATAAATTTGATCAGTTGTTAATAATCTTTCTTTTAAATTATCTCTTTCATTTAAAGCAATTCCAATTTCATTAATTTGCTCTGGTTGTAAAATTGTTTCTAATGTTTTTAATTGAGTTCTTGCTTTATCTGCATCGAAGCCTTCGGCGTTAATTTTTGCGTCTCCGACGCTAGCAAAGGCGAACTGACCATAGCCAACGTCAAGAAAAGCCCTAGCATCAGACCTAGCCCTACCGTTGAGCCTGCTAGCATACCACGCCTTTAAAATTCCTTTTTTATTAGAATCTTGGATATATTGTCCAATCATAGTATCATAACCTTGTTCACTTTTTCCTAATTCAAAAGTCTTGCCAATAATTTCTGCTACTTCATCTTTAGATCTTGCAAATTTTGCATCAACATAATCTGGATGACCTAATTTTGTCAAAAGTAAATTATGCTTTATAGCTTGTTCTTCTGTTAAATCTTGATTAAGAATTAAGTCTTTTCTTTTAAGAGTATAAACACCATTTCCTTCTAATTTTTCCCATCTACCTTCTTTATCTAAATCAATGCCTCCATCGATTAATCTTTCATTAGGATTAATTAAACTTAAACCAAATTTTGCAACATCTGTTAATTGATGATTTCCTGAATTATCATATGATAAAATAACTTTAATAATATCTCCTTTTGTTGCAGATAATGTGGAACTATCCCAATAGTTATTTGCTATCCACGGAGCATTTTTAAAATTTCTAATTCCTAAAAGTCTTATATCTGCTTCAGAAGGAATATAACCCTCTCCATTTTGCCATCTTTGTAAAAGGGCTGGAGCTTTATTCACATTTCTTCCATAGTGGGGGTCTATTGCCATTTCATCTAATTGTATTTTATCCATGTTTTTTCAACAAGATTATACTTTATAAATCTTTCTATAGTGTTACTACTTAGGAATTAATTACCTCTTTTCTTCTTCATCTCTTTTAAAATAACCCTTAGTTGTTGCACTAATCCAATCCCAGTTAAGAACTAAATGAATAATTACAAAAATAGTCATAGCTATTCCAGACCAATCGTGTATTACTCTATAAGCACCCATGTTCATAACCTCGTAATTTATATTTACTCCCAATAATTCCCACAATGATTTGAATTTTATTATGCCTGTTATGATTACAAGTAAACCTGAGATTAATAATCCAATATCTGTGATATATTTCCAAGTATTTTTAGTCATCTTGCACTCTTTTATCAATTTGATTTGGTAAATAAAGTTTTTAAGTTTATTGAAATGGTTTTTAGAAGAGTAGTTCAATTATTTCTTTTGTAGAAAAAACCTTTACAGCAGATTGTTCTTTTAGATGTTTATCGTTAGACCAGATTGAAGAATTTGTTAATAATGCAAGTGCTATGAAATCAATATCATCTGGGTCAGAAATTAAATCTTTAGCTATTTTTAAATATTTTTCATATTTAGATTCGTCGAAAAATTCAATTGATTGTTCTATTTGTTTTTGTCTTAATTCAAATTCTTGTTTAGAAAGTTTTGATTTTATTAAACATATTTCTTTGTGTTTTTTAAATTCTAGTTTTATAAACTCAGGTGCAATAAAGTTTACGTTGATAGATGAGAATAAAGTAGCAGATACAGATTTTGGGTTCATAATAGAAAATAATATATTATTATCTAATACTAATTTCATTTTTATTTAGGAATTAGTAATTCTTTTTTTTTAGATTGGGACTTTGAAACTAATTCTTTGAACCTTCCTTGTTTTGATTTTCTTCCTAATTCTACAGACCAGTTTATTAATTCTTGTTCTTCTTTAGAATTTAATTGTTCTAACATCTGTTTTTTTAATGTTAATATACTTGCTTTTTCTATAATAGCTTGTCTAACTAAGTGGGACCAATTTACTTCTGGAGATTCTTTCATAACTTTTCTTATTTCTTCAGGAATAGATAATGTTATACTTACCATAATTAACATAATTACGTTGATTATTTAAATGTTTTGGTTTTAAAAATATGGGCGCGGAGGGAATCTAACCCCCGTCCTTCCGGCTGGAGCGGAAAATAATGAACATTATACTACGCACCCATAGAATAATTTAGAAGTATTTGTTTTTAATGGTTTTGATTATTATCTTAATTTCTCAATTTGCTCAATTTCATCATAAGATACAGAGCAACCTTTGAATTTTAAAGCAAATAATAAAGCGTCTAAAGCTTGTTTGCCTTTTAGTTTTGTTAAATCTTTTTTATATGCAATATATACTAATTCAACAGAACGAATTATTTTGAATCCTTTGAATTGATTTATTTTTGATTTATCATATGTTATTGAAGTATGTAATTTCTTTTGTAAAAGTTTTTGGAGATTTTTTGGTTTTTCACAAAGCATTCTTGTTGTTCTCTCATCTACTGCTAAAACATTTGGAATGTTTTTTTCATTTAGCATTTTTCCTAATGCTAAACAACTAGCTTCACCTAAATCTAATAAATGAATATCTCCCCTATTATCTTTATACATTGAATTTGATGTGTTAAGAATTTCTTGTGTTTTTTTTGAGATTATTTCTTCACTTATCCCAAACGCGTCTGGAGATTCTAAAACTTTTTTATTGAAAAGTTCTGTTAATTTTAAAGCTTCTAGTTTAAATCTTTTAATTGTTAGAGGCCTGTCAATAATTTCATATTTAACTTCTTTTGTTATTATAAAATGCCCATCAAAATTCTTTTTTAATTCTTCAATTATATACAGAAGTCCATTCATTGAAAATCCAATTAATGAACTAGCGTCGAATATTATTGCTTTTGTCATTTTGATATCTCCTTTAATTCGTTCAACATATGCTTTTTAGCACTATTAAAATATGTTTTGTACCATTTTCCATTATCTTGATCTATTCTTACTGAATTTCCATGAAGAATTTCACAGTTTTTCTCTCCTTTAATTTCAAACCATGCGAAAGAGGAATCTCCACCCTCATTAAAAAAAATGAGATCAGCTTCTGATTTGGGTATAAATGTTATGAAAAAAAATCTTTTTGGGGTTGTTACCTTATAATTATTTTCTGATATTTTTTTTATTTTAAATTTTTTGAATCCCTCAATTTTCATCATTTTTTTTGGAGTATTAATTTTATTCCACAAATAATCTTTTGATTTATTTGTTTTTAGTTTTGATACTATTTCCTTATATTTCATTTAAATATCTCCTCTGCAAATTTAATTCTTTGTTTAACATCAATTGTTTGATTTAAATCAGTGTCTGCAATTCCTGTTCCCCCAGTATAATTTACTAAATCATATAAACTAACGCCCAAAAGATTTGCTGTTTTTCCTAAAGAAATACCATGTTCATATATTCTAGAAGCTTTGTTTACTTTTGCTTTTTCAAAAACTTGTTCAATATAATTTTTTAGTTTACCAGATATTTTATTTATTGCTTTCCCAATTAAAACAAAATTCTTTTTGTAATTTTCTAAATCATTTTTTTCTAAATATTTTATTGAATTGTTTAGGGAGGTAGTGATTAATCTGTTAAAATCTTCCCAACCTTTTAAGTTACGATAATCTTGTCTTTCAAAGATTTTACCTAATGAATAGATTGTAACTGCTAAAGAGATATTATCTTCATCTTGTTTTGTTGATGCTGAATGAATTGTTTGATCACTTAAGAATTTTAATTTAGATGTGTTGTTTGTTTCAATTGCTGTTTTAACTTGTTTTAAAACATCCAATACGTGTTTCACCTCTATCATATTTAAATAAGGCTGGAGGAAGTTATAAATGTTAGGTTTTTATATTCAAATTTCTTATTTTATATATGAACAAAGTGTTATTAGATACAAATTTTATAATGAATTGTATTCAATGTAAAATTGATTTTTTTGAACAATTAGAAGATGCTGGGTTTGAAATATTAATTCCAGAAGCTGTTCTTGGAGAATTAAAAAAAGTTATGAATTCTAAAAAGAAATTAAAATTTAGGCAAGATGCTGAATTAGGTTTAAAGATAGTTGGAGTAAATAAATTTACTAAGATTGAAATGGGTGCTAGATATGCAGATAAAGCTATTGTTAGATATTTGAAAATTCATCCATATGTTATTCTTGCTACAATGGATAAAGCTCTTAAAAAAAGAGTTACAAACCCAATAATGGTGGTAAGAGCTCGAAAAAAGATAGAGATTGTTTAAAGAGATAGGAAAAAGCTTTTTAGATTTTGGTTGTTTAGAGGATTAAAGAACCTTGGCTAAAAGCCTTTGGTGACCAAAGCTTTTTAAACCAATTTTTATTATCAATTCTAAGTAAAATGTTCTATTTAACAGAAGTTGAAGACCATATCCGAGTAGATCCAAAATTGTTTGGATTACCTACTTCAGAAGCTATTGAACAACAATTAGAAGAAACATATGCTAATTATTATAATCGAGAATTAGGAAGAGTTGTTGCTGTTGTTGAGATTTTAAATATTGGAGAAGGAGTCATAATTTCTGGAGATGGTGCAGCTTATTATAAATCTAAATTTAGATTAATTGTATGGAAACCTGAACTCCAAGAATTAATATATGGCAAGGTAGAAGAAATAACAACTTTTGGAGCTTTCATGAATATGGGTGCTATGAAAGGCATGATTCATATAAGTCAAACAATGGATGATTATGTTAGTTTTAGTGATACTGGAACATTAGCAGGAAAATCAAGTGCAAGAACTTTAAAAGCAGGAGATTTGTGTGTTGCAAGAGTTGTTGCAATTAGTCATAAAGGAGATGAACCTAAAATAGGTTTAACAATGAGGCAACCAGGTTTAGGAAAAATTGAATGGTTAAAAGAAGATAAAATCAAAAAACAAAAAGATGTTGAGAAAATAATTAAATCAGCAGATAAAGCTACAAAAGAACCAAAAGCTAAAGGGGGAAAGAAAAAATAAAATGCCAATATTAGCATGTTCTTCTAATTTGGAGCGTCTTGGTTTTATGGAGCTTTTTGAAAGTTCTGAGGAAAGATTAGAAAAACTTTTCTTACCTGCAAAAGGAAAAACAGGAGAATTTAATACAACTTTACCTAGAGATGATTATTGGAGAGAAACTGAGATTACATATAATGAGCACGAGGCTCTTTTTGGAGAAATTAATTAAAATGGCAAAGGCAAAAGAAAAAGCATGTAAATTGTGTAAAGCAATTTATGAAGGAGATGAAAAATGCCCAAAATGTGGATCAAAAGAATTTACAGAATCATTTAAAGGAAAAATAATTGTTACAGATGCTGAGAAATCAGAGATTGCTCAAAAATTAAATCTTAAGGAAAATGGCACTTTTGCTATTAAAACAAGATAATGGTATTAGAATTAACAAATATACAGGAGAAACTAAATCCTTTAATTAATAGAAGAGAAGTTAGAGCAGATGTTGAAGTTGATATTACTCCTAGAAGAGATGAAGCAATATTAGCATTATCTGAAAAATTAAAATGTTCTAAAGATTCAATTAATATTTTAAGAATAGATAGTAATTTTGGGACAAAAATTTTTACAATTGTTGCAGATATTTATGAATCAAAAGAATTAAAAGAAAATGTTGCAGTTAAGAGAAAAAAAGAAATTCAAGCTGGAGTTAAATTAAAAGAAGAAGCTAAAAAATTAGAAGAAGAAAAGCAAGCTGAAGAAGCTGTTAAAGTTGCTGCAAAAAAACCTACAGAAGAAGTTCCTGAACAAGATTTAGAAACTAAAGAGAAGGAAGATATTAATGAAGAGTCTTCAGGGCAAGGAGAGGAAATTAAAGAATAATGGCAAAGAAAAAGAAAGTATTAAAAAAAGGTAAAAAACCACATAAGAATAAACCAACTAGTAAGAAATATACTAAATATAAAATTGAAGGTGATAAGATTACAAGAGCAAAATGTTGTCCAAGATGTGGTCCTGGAGTATTTTTATTAGATTCTAATGGTAGATTGTATTGTGGTAAATGCCATTATGCTGAATTTAAAGGCAAGGCATCTAAAGATGTACCTTCAGAAGAGATAAAAGAAGGCAAAGAAAAAAAATAAAGAGATGAAAAAACCATATGTTTCTAAATTAAAAAGAGTTGGAGAATTTAAGGTGTTTCTTGTTAATGGAGAATATATAAGAGCAAATATTGATGAAGAATTTACTAATTTTGGTCAACATTATAGGTTTTCTTTTATACCTGAGATGGAATTTTGGATTGATAAAGGAGCTTCCATAAGAGAACAAAATTTTTACATATCTCATTTAATTATAGAACATTCATTGATGTCAAAAGGAATTAAATATTCTAAAGCAATTGAAAAAGCAGATAGGTTAGAGAAGATAGGGCGATTAAAATCAGAATATTTTAAAAAATTGAAAAAAGTTCCTTTTAATGAAGTTTTAAAAAAAGTTCATAAAAAATTCTTAAAAAAATATAGTGGAAAAGTAAAAGTTTGGATTGTTCGTGGAGAAATAGTTAGAGACCTTTATTTTATTGATTTCACAGAAGGTGGTCATGATAGAGTTTATGATTTTGTCCCTAAGGGGGAAATATGGTTAGATGATGATTTATCTAAAAGAGAAAGAAAATTTGTGTTGTTGCATGAATTGCATGAAAGAAATTTAATGGCTAATAAAAAGATGAATTATGATGATGCGCATCATAGTTCTAGTATTCTTGAGTATTTTTGTAGGAAACACCCTAAGGAATTAAAAAAATATCTAAAAAAAGAATTTGAGATTTTAAAGAATTAAGGTTTCTTTTATTTGTTTTTAAATTTGATTAAGAAAAATTCTTATTAATCTTGAGTTTGTGGAAGATTCTATTTTTTCTTTTGCTTTAATAATTTGGTCTGGTTCTCCTGTTATATCTAATCTTTCAGGATTTAATTTTTCTACTTTTGTGTTATTTATAATATAGGTGGGTGTTTTTAGATTTTCCACCCTATAACCTTGAAGACAGGCAATAAAGCAACTATTAAAAAAAGGAGTGTATTCTTGTCCAACCTTATAATTATGAGTCCTTGTACTTTCTGTGATCTCTGGTAGAATGTTTGTGTCTCTTGTGGTTGAAGTATCTATCATTTTATTTTAGATAATTTGCATCTTTTAAATATTGTTGTGATTATGATTAATCAAGATATTAACTAGAAAATCAGTGCCTGATTTTAGACAGGATTGATACATAATGATCTTGATTATAACCCTGGGAGCGTTCAGTCAAAAGTGTGATATTTAGTGGGGTTCATGAAGATTTTACTCTAAAAATCTATCATAACCAGATTTATCTATTCCGTTTTCATCTCTTCCATTATCTTCATCATTTTGTTCTTTGGATAAATCTAATTTTAAAAAACCCTTATTATTTTTCTTACAATAATCTTCTATCATATTTATGCTTTCTTTTGTTTTTTCTTGTCTATATTCATCACTATGTTTTATTCCAGCAATATATAGTCCCATGGCCTCTTGAGCTTCCTCTTTCAATCCTTCCCAATTTAATCCCATTTCATGTGTCCAAACAGGTCTATCTAATAATTTTCCTAAACCTTCATGAAAATCTCTAAAATTTACAACCAAGGTTCCTTCCATTAATTGATAATACCCAATCATTGCTTTATCTTCCAAATTCCACCAATGGTTGTCTTCATATTTCTTCATAGTATTAAATATATTTTCAATTGCTTTTGGATCTGGATCATTCTCACCAAGTTTATCCTTAAAATATTTTACAACATATTCTGGAGTTACCTTTTCTTCCATAATTTTTCAAGAAATTTGATCTTTATAAAACTTCCTATTTGTATTCATTATATAATAATAACAAATGAAAATTAACCCTGGGAGATTCTTCGAGCCAGACAAAAAGTAGACCCGAAGCTTCTCCTGG
>CAZDPO010000002.1:0-30651 GCA_964507595.1 Candidatus Woesearchaeota archaeon | reverse complement strand
CCCTGGAGGGATTTGAACCCCCGACACCTTGGTTAAAAGCCAAGTGCTCTGCCAGGCTGAGCTACAGGACCATATTTTGTAGCTCTTTCACTTTCCTGTCGAAAAGGAGGTTGACTGTCAAGGAACCTTGGTTCCTTACATGAGCTACAGGACCAATAATGAAATTAAATAGAATTAGTTTAAAAAAGTATCTCTAGGAGATTAAATATAAGTCTTAAGAATATTTCCAAGTTCTTCTTGAGTCATTGCACCCATAATTTGTTCAACCACTTTGCCATCTTTAAATAAAACAAAGTTTGGTATTGAAGAAACATTAAATTTTGAAGCTAATTCATGGTTGTCATCTACATTTACTTTTCCACATTTTATTTTACCATTAAATTCTTCACATAGATCTTCTAAAATTGGGGCCATCATAACACAAGGCATACACCAATCTGCAAAAAAGTCTACAAGTACAACTCCTTCTTTTATGAATTCTTCAAATTCTCCATTTGTTAATTCTGGAACTTTATCATTGCCTACCATTTTAAATTAAGAAAAACCGGATTTTTAAAGATTTGGTATTTAAAATTTTTAAACGCACATCTTTCTTCTGATAGCAGAATGAGGATTATACCCTTCAATTATAAAATCATCTATTGTTAATTCATCAAATGTCTTTTTTGCAATTGTTAATTTGGGAAGTGGTTTTGGAGCCCTTGATAATTGTTCTAATATAGCTGTAACATGGTCATATTTCTCTTCATTTCCATCAGCAGGAGCGTGTTTGTTAATCCATTCTACAAGATCTAAATATGAAGGGACATGTGCAAAACTTTTTCCCATATTTGCTGTTTTTTTTATTATCCTTTTAACCTCTTCAAAATTTTTTCTATACCATTCAGTTCTTTTTCCAATAGATGCATAAAAATGAGAATCTCCAAATGTGTGAATAAATGTTTTGGGAGTCATTCCAGTTTCATTTGCAATTATTTGCGTTAGTAAGGCATAACTTGCTTTATTAAAAGGAACACCTAAAAATTGGTCACAACTTCTTTGATATAATTGTAATTCTAATTCCCCATTTTCATTTCCTGTAGCTTGATATAAAACATGGCAAGGAGGTAATGACATATCTGGAACATCTCCAGGATTCCATGCACTTACAATATGCTTTTTTCCAGTAGGTTTTTTCTTTAAACCTTCAATCATATTTCTTAATTGATCTATTTCCACAATCTTCCCTTGCTGTTTATCAAAATATTTCCATTTTCTCCATTGTTCACCATAAATCGGTCCTGTTTCCCCCCATTTTTCTGCAAAACCATCTTTATCTTCTCTTATTTTTTTCCCATATTCTTTTAATGCGACATCCCATTCAGGAGAATACTTTTTTATCTCAGCTGGAAATATGCCTTCTTTTATCATCCCAGGAAGATTGTATTGAAAAGCATCAGGTCTCCAAGTTATTCCAACACCATTATCTTCAAGATACTTAATGTTTGTCATCCCTCTTAAAAACCAGATTGTTTCATGAATCATATAATTTGTTGCCATTTCTTTTGTAGTTAATAATGGCCACCCTTCTCTTAGATCATGAACGCTTTGATAACCAAATAAAGAGATAATTCCTGCCTCTTTACTTCCCCCTTTAAAATTAGAACGTGGAGAAGTTAAGATTTCTAATGAATGATCTAAATATTGTTGAACCATTTTATTTTTTTCAAAGCCTTTGTTATTTTATAAATATAGTTGTGATATAATTTACTATTTTAATTTTTTAACTAATCCAAAAAAACCATTTTTAGATTCAGCCATGGCTTCTCTAATGTTTCTTAATTCAAAGTGTTTTATTGAATCATCTTTAGGATCTACTAAAGATACAATTGGATCCTTAAATTCAATAAAAAGATAAGTATGGTTATGAAAACCAAGAAAACCAGTTCCCAACACCATGTCTTCAAGCAATATTTCTGGTTCATTAAATGGGGTTGCATTGTGCCGATAAAAAGAATATTCAAAACCTTTTTGTTTTAAATAATTAGTAATAATTTCTCCCTCAGTAAAAAATCCATTTTTAGAAGGCTCTAGATTATTAGCGATTTCATCTTGAGAGGTTTCTATCTTATTTATTTTAAATATTGCTTGTAAAATAGAACAAACACAATAATTGCTTTTTTCTTGAGGCTTTAAGGTCATATTAATTTTGTGTTTCTGTTACACCGCCACTAACTCTTCCACCTTGATGTTGGCCAGAATAACTTCTTTTTATTTCACCAACCACCTCTTCAAATAAAACATTAAACATTCTTGCACCTAGTTCAAATTTAAAATCAAATTTACCTAAGTTTGCAATTCCAAAAGTTAATTCACCAGAATAACCAGGATCTGTTTTAGTTCTAAATAATGCAATTCCACATCTTTGTAAAGTGCTTCTTGGATTAATAATTGGAGTTAAATGTTTAAAGCTCCCAGGTTCTATTTCAACTTTATCTCCAGGGATATTAAATTTTTCAATTGTTTTAATTAAATAATATTCTCCAGGTTTAATAATAAATTCTTTATCACCATCATCTAAACTTGCTAATTTTTTTATTTCAGGAGTATGTCTGTCTGTAATTCCTAGAAATCCTCCTTCTAATATTTCATAAACTTCTCCCCCACGAATATCAATTCCAACACCTTCGGGATTATTTAATTCTCTTTCAGCAAGATTTTCAATTAAGTTATACTTTTCATTTAATTCTAAAATTTTAACTGCTGATAGTGCCATTTTTCCTCTTAATTTTTCATTAAAACCTCTGTTTTTATTTTCAATATTTTTGAGTATAAAAAGATTTAGTTATTTTCTTAGCTTTTTAAGAAAATTAATATCTTTATCTAGATCCCAATCCAGTTTTCTAACCTTCACCTTATTCTAGTATTTGGAAGTATTTTTTGAGCTTCAAATAAACATTCTTCTAGGTATTTTTTTGGAGTCTTATGAAATTCTTCAAGCAAATGATCTTTTGAAAATATGGGGTTTATTACTTCATTTTTTTTTGGAGCAACAAATCGTTGTAAAAAATATTTGTGGTATTTAGAACCTGTAGAAGCTTGAATTAACTCTGCTGTTTGTTTAATTTCCTCAGGACTTAGCCATCTAATCTGGGAATTATCTAAAATTGGAACAATTGTTGTTCTAAATTCATAATCTGGAAATTGAGAAACAATTTTAATTGGACTCTCAACTAGTCCAGCCACATTAATTTTTTTTACACCAACTAATTGAGGATATAGATGAAGGGGGCCTTTAACATCCATTGCAATATAATTAACTAATTTTTTATCTTTAATTTCAAGTAGAATTTCATAAGCAGATCCATTTGTATCCAATTTAATATCAAAATTTCTTTTACCAAGCTCTTCAATAAAACTAATTAATCCTTTTTCTTTTGTTGGTTCCCCCCCAGTAATCACAACTTTGTTTATTGATTTCTTTCTTGATTCTAAAAAAGAGATTATTTCTTGTTCAGTGTATTCTTGGTCACTCTCTAAAAGACCTTTAGCATGGCAAGAGCCACACCTATAGGGGCAGGTACCAACAAAAAGCACAGTGCTCAATCCCTTAGGATAATCAATAAAACTTTCAGATTGAATTCCTTTAATTTTCATTTTATATTTAAGGAGCAAGTATAGAGTCAACCATTTGGCCTAAAATATGTGTGTTTATTGTTTTTGCATTTTCTAAATAAGGAAATTCAGAAGTAAATCTTTCAACTTTGTTTCCTTTATGAACAATTATTGTTGGATAACTATCTAGTGGGGCATTATAAATCATAGCATTAATCCTATCTCCTTCATCTTTTAAATTGTATTTTATAATTTCAAAAGGGATATCTTTATTTGCAGAAGTCTTTTTAACATATCTTTGAATTATTTTTTCAGCACGATCGCATTGATCACATTCGGGAGTACCTATTATGGCAAACCTCAAGGTTTCATCGTCGATAATGCTTTGATATAATTCTGATTCTAAATTTCTCAATGAGCTTTGACCACCAGAATAATATTCTTCTGTTTCTTGTCTTGCTTTTAGTTCACCTTTTTTACTTTTATTCCAAGATCGTGGATCACTAAAATATCCCACCACCCTTGTTTTTTGTTTAAGGGTAGTTTCATCATCATTCCCACATCTTGGGCATTCATCATATAACCCTCTAGAATGGTCTCCACAGTCAAAACAAGTAGTATGTTCACCAGAGAAAACTATTTGTGAAGATTGAGTATTTTCATATGTTGCTTTAATTATATCATAAACTGCATTTGCTTTATTTTCATTTTCTCCTGTAAATAAATGTGTTATTGCTCCAGCTTCTATCATTGGATTCATTTTTGCTTGTAAGACTATCCTATCTAATCCAGACACCCCAGCATCAGGTCTTAGGTGGGCAGAATTAGTATAATATATTTCATCTTTTTCAAAACTACCCTTGATTACTTCTTTTGCTTGTTCTGGAAAATTTCTTAAATCTAATGCAGCAAGTCTTCTATTTGCAGATTCTCCAGGAGTTTCTTCTAGTATAAATTTCATACCGTATCTTTCAAACATTTGATTTTTTACAGAATACATGTGGGAAATTATTCTCAATCCAGTTTTAAATGCTTCAACATCTTCATGAATTTCTTTTCCAGTTAAAGTTTGAACAAGTTCATTTAATCCTACAACCCCCATAATGTATGTTGATTTGTTTAGATCAATGTAAGGTTCTCCATCATCACTTGGAACTCCCATGGCCCTTAAAGGACTTCCATCTGTGTCTAAAAGGTTTTGTATAAACCTTCTTTTGTTTGTATGTGCTCTAAGAGCAAGGACCATAGTCTTGTCAATATCTTTTAAAGTAGATTGTATTCTCTCTTCTAAATTTTCTCCTGTTGCTCGATATCCTGCTTGTGGTAAATTAATTGATATATTTTGAAATCCACAAAATCTCATTTTTTCTGGGTGTTTTAATATTTTTGGATCGGTTATTCTTTCTCTTAACCTACAACATTGTGCGACATTCATACCATCTCCCCTATCAAATAAAAAATAAACAGAATCATTATGTTCTGTAACTTGAGTAGCAAGTTCTAATAATTGCTTTTGTCTTTCATCTTCAAATGTTTTACTTCCAATATGAATGTCACATTTTGGAAAATTAAATGGATTCCCATATTTATCTCCTTCTTTAAACACTTCTAATAGTGCTTCTGCAAAGTTTTGAGAAGCCGCCTCTACAAGTTCATGTCCATATGTTAAATAGAATGTTCCATCTTCTGGTTGTATTGTATCGCCATCTTTTTCAGTTCCAGTTTCATCATATCTTTCAGGTTCCATATTTGATCTATTAACAACTAAATATTCTCCATCTTTGTTTTGTTTAACTTGCATATATGTTGCTTTTGAAAATATTGCTGGAACATTTTTAACATATTCTGGAGTTCCTAGGTCAATATTGAAATCTATGAATAATGTTTGTCCTCCCCTTGAAAATGCAGATTGTGAACTTCCAAATATAAGATTTTGTGCAACTTCTTTTAATTCTTTTTTTGACCTTTGTCTAATTACTTTGTAAGTATTTGTTTCTTCAAAAGATTGTATTTCACCAGAAAGACTAAGTTCTTCTAATGTTTGTCTTCTTAATTTTCTATTTATTTTTATAGGCTCATCACTATTATTTATTGTCTCAACCCCTTCAACAATTTCTATTTCTTGCAAAAGTGCAGGACCATAAAGAGTATTTAGCATAGGGAATCCAAGAGCTCCAGCATAAGAAGATTGGATTGCAGCTAAAAAAGTATGTAGGTGGTTGTTGAGTACTTTTGGATCATCTCCTGCAGGTTTACTTTTTGAATCTAAATTTGCAACAACCTTATCTAAACCAAATAATTTTATATATTCTAATGAATGAGCAGAACAATATGCCCGATAGGCATAACCTAGATCGTGGATGTGAATTCTCCCATTTTGATGAGCATTGGCAACATCTTTGTCGAATATTTTTCTTTTAGCAAATTCTTTAGAGGCTAATTCAGCAATTCCTAAATTAACTGCTTCAGGATTGTTTGATTGAATATTGCTATTTTCTACAGACCTTGTGTAAATTAATTGTTGAAGGTCTTCAATTAAGATTCCTATATTTCCTCCTCCAAGCAAATCTTCTTTAGTGTATCCGAGTTCCATTAGGGTGGCATCTACGATAGAAACTAATTCATCTTTTTCAACAGGAATATTTTTATCTCGATTTGCCAGAATTTCTTCAGTTCTTTTAATTGCTTTTCCAGCATCGCCATATGCAACATTTGTTTTCTCTAAAATTAATGTTTTTAAAGAATCTCCATTAAAATAATGTTTTCTTCCATTTTCAGCAAAATGTATTCCAAGTTGTTTATCTGTAGAATCAAAATTAAATGTAAAAGGTAAATCTACAATGTTTTGTCTAACTCTTTCTCTTGCAAGTTTATATTGCTCATAAAAAGAACCTGTTGGATCAACTTCTATTACTTTTTGTTGAGCAAATGAAAATGCTTCAGAAAATGGGACCCTAAATTCTTCAGAGATTGAAGTTGCTAATCTCTCTGCATTTATCTGGTCGAATGTTTCTAAAACAGCTTCTTGAATATCTTCTACCCCTGGAATTCTCATCCCACTATATTTAAATTTGTCATTTGAATCCATTACTTTTTGTTGTAGATTTTGGGTTGCTCTTTTTGAGAAATCTAGGGCGGTTTCTTCATCATAATAAATTCCTGAAGCTAAAGAAGCCTTTCTAACGGCTTTTGCGATATTCTCTGGGATAAATTCCACAGTTTTTATTTTCTCCCCCCTTTTCAAGACAGCCCTTATAGGATGCCCTATAGGGGATTGAAGTAATTCATCTAAAGATTGTGGTAACATTGATTTATTCATTTTCATAACTCCTTTATTTGTTTTTTAAAATCACCAATATCTTGAAAATCTTGATACACTGATGCAAAACGTATATATGCAATTTTATCAATTCTTTTTATTCTTTTAGATACTAAATCACCTATTATTGAACTAGATATCTCTTTTTTACCTTTTTTTCTTATTGCCTCTTCTATATCATCAATCATATTTTGTATTTTCTCTATAGATACTGGTCTTTTTTCAAATGCTTTTTCAATACCGTATTTTAATTTATCTTTATTAAATTTTTCTCTTCTACCATCTTTTTTAATAACATATAAATCACTTCTCTCAAGTTTTTCATATGTTGTGAATCTTTTTTTACATTTAAGACATTCTCTTCTTCTTCTAATGTTTTCTTGAGATTCTCTTTTATCTGTTACTTTAGATTTTGTATGTGAGCAAAATGGGCATTTCATTTTTTTATATAATATACAATATATTGTATGTTAACCTCTTTATTTATACTATTGATAGTAGTTTAGAATTATCCATAGGATATTTTCTTTTTAAATATTTTGAACTACTTTAAGATGAAACGATAAAATTGCTTTGCACGAGAAGTATTTAAGCTAAAAAACATGGTTGGAACTTATCGGGATGCCATCTAATAATGATAACAAATGAGAAGATTTATAAACTTTGAAAGGGCAGGGAAATTATGGAAAATAAATATGATTTGCATTTGAAAGGTGGAGGAAAATATTCTCTTGAGATAGAAGATATAAGAACATATTCTAATATCCCTGTAGAAGGCCAACTAATTTCGTTATTTGTATCTGAAGAGAGATTCAAAGACATTGTAGCAGGAAATTTAGATAAGATAGATGAAGATAAAAAAATGGAAATTTTCTCACATTGGAAAAAAGAATTTTTTAACAAATTTTATATAGTTCAAAATGTAGAACATAAATTTTTGAAGACAAATAGGCTTGAAACAAAAGCAATTGTAAAGGCAGAAAGAACATAAATATAGATTTCACAAACACATTTCATAATTCTTTAATTTGGATTTTACAAATAATTAAACAGATAAATTAATACACCAGTATACTAAAAGTCCCGTTAATTTAACAATGTGGTAGATACCAAAATTTTATAAATTTTCCAAGAAAAAATAATTTAAAACTCTTCACTTTTCGGTCAACATCCCTATTTTTTGGGGTTTTTTCATACTTCTCGGTCATTTTTACCTCCTTCTACGCTTGGGTCTGACTTTCCGTGCAAGTCTCGATAAAATGGCGTTGCACGACAAGTATTTTGTACTTTTTCATATGATTTTCTAATAATCTTTTCACTTTTTTTAATTATCTTAGGTAGTTTTATTAAAACAATTTTCTTAGTATAAATATGGTAAAAAAAAGAACTAAAAAAAAGTTTAAATTTTGGAAAATATTGTTATTTATTATTAAAATTCCTTATTATCTTATCAAGGGGATAATTCAAATTATTAAAGGGATAATTAAGCTAGTTAAAATAATCTCTAAAAAATCTAAAGAGAATAAAATAAAGAAGAAAAGGGAATCAATAAAAGCCAAATATGTTCCTTTTAAAATTATTGAAATTATTGAAGGAGATTATGAGGCATGGTTTGATAAAACTGTAAAATCAGATAGTCAAATAGGAATTATAATTGGAGCAAGAGGTTCTGGTAAAACAGCATTTGGAATTAAATTGCTTGAGAATATTTATTCTAAGTACAGGGAAAAATGTTTTGCAATTGGGTTTAAACCAAATGAATTCCCTTCTTGGATACAAGTTATTTCAGATATTTCTGAGTTAAAAAATGATTCTTGGGTTCTTATAGATGAAGGTGGAATCTTATTTAATTCAAGAAGTTCAATGAGTAACGCCAATAAACTGCTTAGTCAACTTATTTTAATCTCTAGGCATAAAAATATTAATATTTTATTTATTTCTCAAAATTCTTCTAATTTAGAAGTGAATATTTTAAGGCAAGCTGATTTTTTAGTATTGAAAACATCTTCACTTCTTCAAAAAGAATTTGAAAGGAAAATTATACAAAAAATATATTCAGATACTCAAGATAAATTTAAAAAACATATTAAAGATAAAGGTTTAACATACATATACTCTGGGGAATTTAGAGGGTTTGTTTCAAATTCTCTTCCAAGTTTTTGGAAAGATGAAATTAGCAAAAGTTTTAAGTGAACTTCTTTATTAATTCATTTTTCTATATAAGTAAAGTTTAAAAAACATAAAGTCTTAATACTTTTATAAAAAGAGAAGATGGCAGGATATTTTGATTTAATTGCTTCACAGGTGGGTGCTCCACTTTGGTTAATTTATGTTGTTTTAGTTTGGACAGCTGTTTGGAAATTATTAGCTATGTGGAAAGCAGCAAGAAATAAGCATATTGCTTGGTTTATTGTGGTGGGAATTTTAAACACCCTTGGAATATTACCAATATTATATCTATATGTATTTTCAAAATTGCATCACCCAAGTTTTAAAAACAAAAGTGAGAAACTAAAAGATTCTGTAAAGAAAAAGATAGTTAAGAGAAAAAAGAAATAAGGTTTTACAAGACAATAATCTTTAAATATAGATAATATTAATTTTATTTATGAATCAAGAAGATATTCTTAAATTAGCCAAACTTGGAGTTTTCTATAGGTCTCCTTCAGATCATTCTATTGACTCTACTGCCACAAATTTTATTCCCATATTGGCATTAACAGGATTAGAAGAAGATCTAATAGATATTGCTAAAGAAGAATTTTCAAAATTAGACATCCTATTGCCTGATGCAATTTATATTCCACAAAGATTAATTAAAACTGTTAGGGTAGGAAAGAAGAAAATTGTTTATGGTTTAGCTGGAACGATTTATTCAAGATAATTTAATTCTTTAATAAATTACATTTTTTACATAATTTATTTCTGGAAGGTTCTCCACATAATTCACAATATTGAATATTATCCTTTTGTCTTTTTATTTTATTTTGTATATTTTCAAAGTTTGCAATTATGTTTCTTTTTTCTTTTTCAGATATTGTGTTTAGAAATTTCCTTATTTGTATTCTATAAGAGTCAATACCGCATGGACAAGGTTGAGGAATGATTTTTAGTTTTTTTAACTTTACATATTCTCTAATATCATCTTCTAAAACAAAAAATAAAGGCTTTATACGAGGTATAAGTTTTTTATCTGATATGTTTTTTGTAATTGGACCTGTGTTTGAAGATAAATTTAAACTTGCTTTAAACACATTTGCTAAAAATGTTTGAACTTCGTCGTCGAGATTATGTCCTGTTGCAATTTTATCTACTTTAAGCATACGTGCTTCTTTATTCATTATAGATTTTTTTATAACTCCACAAATTAAACAATTTTTAACTTTTTCACGTGCCTGCACACCTGCCCGGATATAACACATTCTAGATCCCATTTCTTTTTTTATATCATAAATTTTAAGGGGTATTTTATTTTCAGAGCAAAAAACTTTAATTGCATTTTCACAATTATCACTATATTTTCCTAAACCTAAATTAATGTGAAACCCAGATATATTATATCCAAATTTTTTAAGAAGATATGCTGTGAGTGTTGAATCTTTTCCTCCTGAAAGCGCAACTAAAACTTTTTCTTTTTTATTACATATCTTGTATTTCTTAATTGTCTCTTTAACTTGTCTCTCAACTTTTGAGATTATATCTACCATAATATTATCTATGGCTTTGATTATATAAATGTTTAAATATGATTTTAAGTTAATGTTGCTATGAATTTTATAGATACTGGGATAACTAAAAATAGTTTAAATGAAGATAAAGAAAATTTAGTTAAAACTCATCCAAATAGCAGATTTTTAATCAGAGATACTAACGATGGACTTTTGGATGTAATATTAGTGTCTCCAAATGATGAGGAGAGTTATAAAATTATTAAGATTTCTGAACTAAGCCGGCAACCCTATGGAAGTCTTCCTACTGAGACATTAAAATATCAGAATTTAGAATTAGCCTTTGAAATAGAAGGGCGTTAATAACAGTTCAGTTAATTATCTTCTATTTGTTAATTTAGTCAACCTTAAAAACTCTTTTTTTCTTGAAATTCTATGAAAGATAAATTAAATAAAAGTAAATATGAGCTTTTAGCACCTGCAGGAGATTTTGCAATGTTGGTGAGTGCTATAAATGCGGGAGCAGATGCTGTTTATTTTGGATTAAAGGAATTTTCAATGAGGGCAAATGCTAGAAACTTTACAATAAAAGATCTTAATAAAATTGAAAAAATATGTGCTCCAAAAAGCATTAAACAATATTTAACAATAAATACAATAATTTATGATAATGAATTAAAACAACTTGAAAATACAATTAAAAAAATAAAAGGAAAAGTTGATGCAATTATTTGTTGGGATCCTTCTGTTATTGAACTTTGCAGAAAATATAAAATCCCTTTCCACATCTCAACCCAAGCTTCTGTTGCAAATTCAAATTCAGCAAAATTCTATAAAAAAATTGGAGCAGAAAAAGTAGTATTAGCACGTGAACTTAACTTAAAGCAAATTAAACAAATATCAAAAATAGTTGATGTAGAATGTTTTATTCATGGTGCAATGTGTGTGGCAGAAAGTGGAAGATGTTTCATGTCCCAACATCTATTCAATAGGTCTGCAAATAGAGGACAATGCATACACCCATGTAGAAGAACTTATCTAATAAAAGATTTACAAGAAGGATATGAATTAAAATTAGAAAATAATAAAGTAATGTCTGCTAAAGATTTATGCACCTTACCTTTTATAGATAAATTAAAAAAAGCAGGAATAAAATCTTTTAAGATTGAAGGAAGAAATAGGGATCCAAGATATGTTGATGCTGTTGTTAGAGCATATAGAAAAGCTTTAGATAAGAATCTAACAAAACAAGAAATTCAAGAGGGCCTAGAGGACTTAAAAAAAGTTTATAATAGGAAGTTTTCAACTGGATTTTATTTAGGAGTTCCAACCTCAGATGATTTTACAGATATTGAACATAGTGCAGCTACAGAAAAAAAGCATTTTATTGGAAAAATAATTCACTTTTATCCAAAATTAAATGTAGGAACTATTTCTTTAGTATCTCAAATAAAATTAGGAGACAATATTGCAGCTATAGGAAATACAACTGGAATAGAGAAATTTAAAGTTGATAATATTGAAATTAAACAAAAGAAAGTTTCTTCTGCTAAAAAGGGTCAGGAAATTGCAATTAAGTTTCCATCCAGAGTAAGAAAAAATGATCAAGTTTATTTAATTAAGAAATCTTGAAATTTTAAGTTATTAGCTATAAAAAATTAAGTTAGTTGGTTATGATAATTATGTGGGGCAGATTCTTTATTAATAAAGATCCAATGTTAGATATTATATGTTAATAATTCTCGCAAAGCTAATCTTAAAAAATTAAGAAATAAAAAATAAAAAGTAAAAATTAGAATTTAAATGAGGTTGTTCCTGCTGGACAAAGTTTTTCATTTCCATTATCATCAAGATAATAAGATGTAACTTCAACCTTGTTAGCGCCTGTTAAATTGCTAGGATCTGTTATTTGAACTGTCTTTGTTTCTAGAGGAAGTAAACTTTGGCTAAAATCAATTACCCCTGAATTACCGTTTGCATTGTACAATACTATCTTAGCGTATATGGATTCATCATCTCCACTTGCACTTCTTTGAAGAGTAACATTATATACTCCTGGATCTGAAGTAGCATTTACTTCAATAACTTTAGTGGCTTTAACATCAAGATCTAAACATTTTGTACTTGTCTCGATTGTTCCTTTACTTTTACCTAAGAGGTTATTTACAACACCCCAAATGATTCCAACTGCGACTAGAACTAATAACACTATAATTAATGTTGTTACAACAGTCGATAAACCTTTTTTATTTTTCATCATGTCAACCTCCTTTCAATTTTTATAGTTATAAATTAACTATATTATATTAAAAAAAAACTAGTATAAAAATGTTATTGTTTTCAAATTCAACCTATTCACTCTTCTCTTTATTGAATTTACTTAAAATCTCAAAGAAATCTTTTTGATTAATAATTTTATCTACTTCAGACAATCCAATATGTTCTGCCATTTTCCAAAATGCTTCTGGTTTATATTTTCTTTTTTTAAGTGAAGCTATTGTTGGAAGTTTTTCATCATCCCAACCAGAATATTTTCCAGATTCTATTTCTTTTCTAAATTTAGATGTAGATATTTCCATGTCTTTAAAATGATATCTTCCAAGAAATCCTGTCCAAGGATAATCTTTATTAAAAACCTTGAAAATTAATTTTTGCCTTTCTGCATTATCTCTTTGGTCTTTTCCACGTATAATATGGGTCATTTTCATTTCAATATCATCTGTAGCTACACTTAAGTTCATTAATGGCCAAACACGATATTTTTTCTTTTGTCTAGGGTGCTCTGATAAATTAATTCTAGCTAAAGGAAAATCTCTCATTGCAGGATTTTTATGTTTCATGCCTTCAAGAGATTTAAATCTTAAAACAGCTTCACCCTCATTAAATCCTTTTTTATCTAACATTTTTTCCCAATCTAAAATGTTTTGTTTCATTGTCTTTGATCTGCAAGGGCAATCTTTTTTTAGTTCAGACAATTTTTTAAAATCTTCTTGAGAACAAGTACAAACATATGCAGAACCTTTTTCAATTAAAGCAATAGCATAAGCATAATATAGATCCATCCTGTCTGATTGAATAATTATTTTTGCTTTATTTTTCGTTAAAAATTTTGCATCTTCTTCAATTAATTTATATGCTTTAGGGTCAATATTTTCAGGATTTGTATCTTCTATTCTAAAATACATTTTCCCACCATATTTTAAAACATAATTATAACTTAAACAAGCATTAATACCATGCATTACATGCAATGCACCAGATGCACTTGGAGCAATTCTCATAATAACTCCTATTTTTGGATTTACATTTGGTAATTCAGGCAAACCTTCACGAATCTCTCTTTCAGAGATTAAATCTTTTAATTTTTCAAATTCTTTTTTTTGATTTTCAAGAGAAAGTTTTGAGATATCTTTTATTGCCTCTTGGATTTTAGGCATAATGTTTTTTACTTCTGATTTTTCTAAACCTTCATTAAATAAAGCAGAAACAATTGCACCACTATTGGCTTTTCCTTCATAATGAATTGCATTTTTCAAAGCATATGCTTTTATTTTTTTATCAAGGTTTTTTATCATATTCTAGATTAGAAAAGGTTATTTATTAATTTATTTAATAGCTTCTTTCATGTCTTCTTTCTAGAACTTCAATTCTTTGTTGCAATTGATAAACTTGATTTGATAATTCTTCAATTTTATTTGTCATATCTAAAAGTCTTTTTCCTAATCTTTTTCTTTTTTCTTCAGCAGAATCTTCTGATGCAGAATTATATCCTGAGTTTGATCTAGAGCTATATGGATTATAAGTTGAATTTTCACTTGAAGTTGAATTTTCAGAAGTATTTCCTGCAAAAAATGGAAATGGAGAAACACTATCTTCTTGTGTTGAGGTTGAATTATGAGAAGATTGAGAAGCCAGGTCTTCACGCATCCTATTGGCTCTTTCTTGTTGGTTATTGAGTTTTTCAGTCCAATCAACTACTCTTGGTTTTTTGTTTCCAAATAATCCCATATATTTTATACATAATCAAGATATTTAAGAATTTCTATAACCATAGCAACATTTTTTAAAACCAAAACTCTTAATTTAGATATGGTAGAGGTGAATTCAATCCACGATTTAATAACTCAAATAAGTCCTTATTATAAGAAAAAAAATAGTCCAGAGGCAGAGCATATGCTCAAATATGATTCTGCATCAGATACTTTAGAACCTATTTATTTTTTTATTTTAGATTTAATGGATTCAATGGGTTTAGGAACCCAGAAATTAATTGATAATTTTTCATCTTCACCAGGTTCAGGACATTTTGGAGAGATGGGACAAAGAACATCTGTAATGCAACAACAAGGTTCTAAATTATTAGTAGATATGAATGCTGTTTTAAGAAGCATATTAAATTTAATATATGATTTAAGAGAATTTAGAATAAGATTACAATCATATGATGATCTAAAAAGTTCATCTACAAAAGATGCTGCTGTTTTAAGTTTAAAGCAACTTTGGATGGATAAAGTAGATATTCAAAAACAAAATTCAAGTATAAAATCAATGGCTTTAACCCAAGCAGGTTTTACAACACTTATTGATGCTTTTTTAGTTGCTAAAGATATTAAAGATGTAGATAAATTAGATTTAAATGATAGAGTTAAAAGAATTTTAAAACCAAGAATTCAAGAATTTAATTCATGGTTAAAAGAATCAGAATCAGAATTAAGAAAAAGATATGAAATAGAAAAAACTTATCTTAAAAGTCAAGTTTCAAGTTTAAAACTATATTCAAGATGGGCAAAACCTTATCTAAAAGCTGCTGCACAATTAGAAACAAAAGACTTTGGAAGAGATCCTGCTTTAGTTAAAGTATTTAGTACATTATTATTAGAACTTTCTTTATTAGGTAAAAATAAATTAAAAATTAAAGAAACAGCACAAGAAGGAGATTTCCCAGAAGAATTTACAACAGAAAGATTTTTGAAAAAATTAAAAAGAGAATATTATAGTTGTATTTTAGTTGAATTTAGATTTAGAGGCATTCCTTCAAAAGTTCAAGGAACCCAACATTATTCTTTTGGAGGCAGAGTTGAAATAGCATTTAAAGCATATTCTTTAAATGATGATGAATTAAAAGCACTTGATCAAAGATTAGAAGATGATGATTTAGATTCTGCATTTGGATTAATTAAAGATGTTACAGAAGGTAGTTTAGAGCAATTAAAAGACGATATTGAATATTTTGTTGGAGAAGAAAAAACAGAAGATAAAGATGCCTCAAAAAATGCACAAAATCCTTTTTTAGCTTTATTTGGAAAATATGAACCTAAAGAAAAAAACCAAGAAAAGAAAAAACCAGATAAAATAACAGAAATATATCCAGATAATTGGATTGAAGAAAGATTTTTTAGAGCAAAAGCAGCATTAAATGCAAAAGCAACAATTTACAATTTATTTGACATATATAAGAAAGCACATGGTATGGCAAGTTTGCCAATTTAGTTTTGTGAGCATAATTTTTTAAACTATTTTCTACTTTTTTTAAAATGAAAGAGAGAAAAAATCCTTTATTAATGGTTCTTTTAACAGAGTGGAATCATCTTGGAGATAAAAAAAAGAGATTTATATTATATTTAATTCTATTTACAATAGCTGGAATAATTAGTTTAATGAGTCCACTTGTAATTGGTCTTATTTTTAATTCAATTCAACAGTCAATTTCCTCAGATCTTGAGCTTAAAAAATTAATTTTAAAGATATTTCTACTTTTAGCAATTACAATTGGTTTTTGGGCATTTCATGGTGTTGGGAGAGTATTAGAAGAGTTAACTGGATTTCAAGTAAATAAAAATTATGTTAATAGTAAATTAAAAAGAATATTGGAATTACCTGTCAGATGGCATAAGGATAATCATTCTGGAGATACCATAGATAAAATTAATCGTGGAGGGACAGCCATATTAAATTTTTCTCAGTCAACAACATATGATGTTGTGTATGCTATAGTTAATATTTTTGGATCAATTATAATTTTATTCTTTATAGATTATAAAATTGCAATATTTGCATTAGTATTTTCAATTATAACCTTGTTTGTAATTGCAAGAATTGATAAACATTTAATTAAATATTATAGAAAATTAAATAAATTTAGTAATAGGGTTTCTGCAGCTATTTTTGATTATTTAAGCAACATAATTACAGTTATAACTTTACATTTGAAAAAGATAGTGTCTAGGGAAGTTGATTTGAGATTAGAAGCAAGTTATAGGACAATGAGAAAAGCTGCAATAATAAATGAAATAAAATGGGGGGCAACAAGCATAGCTATTTCCACAATGACTGTTTTAGCATTAGCATTTAGGGCATATACAGATTATCATGCAACAGGAATTATTTTAATTGGAACTTTGTATATGTTATATGGTTATTTAAGGGCTGTTGGAGACACTTTTTATCGTTTTGCTTCTTTATACGGTAGAATTGTTAAATATAGTGCCAATCTCTCAAATGTAAATCCAATTGATGAAGAATATAAGAAAATCGAAGAATCAATTTCAGAGCAATTGCCCTTAGGTTGGAGAGAAATTGAATTAAAAGATGTTAATTTTAAATACAATAAAGAAGGAAATGAAAGACATTTAGAAAAAGTAAATGTAACATTTACAAGAGGGCAAAAAATAGCATTTATTGGAGAAAGTGGCTCTGGTAAAAGTACAATTCTATCTTTAATGAGAGGATTGCATAATCCAGATAGTGGAGAGGTTATATGCAATGGAATTCCCATTAAAAATGGGTTTAATAAATTAAAGCCACACATTACTTTAATTCCACAAGATCCAGAGATATTTAACAATACTATAAGATATAACATTACAATGGATGTGCGGACAAAAGAAGAAGACCTAGAACGTTCAATTTCAATTGCACAGTTTAAGAAAGTTATTCAAAGATTAGAAAAAGGTTTAGAGACAAATGTCTTGGAAAAAGGAGTTTCTTTAAGTGGAGGTGAAAAACAAAGATTAGCATTAGCAAGGGGAATTTTAGCTGCAAGAAAAAGCGATATTATTTTATTAGATGAACCAACGAGCAGTGTAGATAGTTTAAATGAAATGAAAATTCATGATGAACTTTTCAAAGAATTCAAAGATAAAACAATAATTTCTTCAATACATAGACTTCACTTATTAAGCAAATTTGATCAAATATATATGTTTGAAAAAGGAAAAGTAATTGCAAGTGGGACATTACAAGAATTGAAGAAAAATCCAAAATTTAATTTTTTATGGAAAAAATATCATTCAGAGAAAGTTAAAAAATAAAATCTGAAAGTTTAAATATTTCTATATCTTGATATTCTAATGGAATCTGGAGAAAAAACTAGAGAAAAAGATTTAAAAGAAAATATTAAAAAACCTGAAAAAAAACAAACTAAAAACCCAATTAAAAAACAGACTGTGGAATTAGATTTAACATTAGATGCTCCAAAAAAGAAAAAAGTTAAATTAATTCAAGGTATTGAAGATAATTCTGCTTTTTTAGATTTCTTAAGAAGAAGACAAGCAAGTAGAAGTGTTTCTCTAGATGAAGAAAATATAAGGCCAATTCAATCAAATTTTTTAGAAGAACAACCAGAAGAAAAGCCTATTCAATCAAATTTTAATATTGAAAATAAAAATGATTCATTTAAATACAGTGTAGGTTCAGAAAATTCAGATGGCCCAAAATATATTTCTTCAGGACAAGAAGGACCTAGTGTTGCTAGAGCTTCAGTTGAAAATATATCTGAAAGAAGAAAATCAAATTCACTTGAAACAGAAATGAGAAAAGCAGATAGACCAACTTATGCAAATGCAGGAAGTTCTCATTCAAGTAATATTGAAACATATATTCCTGTAAAAGATTTTGATAAAAATTCATCTGAAAAAAGAGATCCTTTCCATAAGCAAGAAGTTAAATATGATCCGTCGTCATATTAATCAATAACTTAATAAATAATGTTTATTTATATTAAATATGACAGAAAAAGAGGGATATACTAGTTCAATATATCAAGGAGGATATTCTACATTTGATTCAAATAAAGGAGAATTCTTTACAGGATATAGAGCAACAGGAGGAAGTCTTGGAGTAACTACAGACCTAAGAACAGCAAATGTAATTAAAGATGCTTCTTCAAAATTATCTTCTGGTGCAAAACATATTGAATTAGTATTAGTAAGTCCAGAAGTTTTTGATTCAGTTCCAAAACAACAATTAACAGAAGTTAAACAATTAGCTAAATTAATTGGAACAACTGTTTCTCTTCATGGTCCTGTTTCAGGAGTTGACCCCTCTGGTTTTAGTCAAAATGGTTGGAGTGAAGTAAATAGACAAGCTTCTGAAAGAAAAATTATTCAAGCTTTAAATAGAAGTCATGATGCAGATCCAAGTGGAAATATAATTGTAACTTTTCATACTGCAGAAGGTGTTTCTGGAACAGAATGGGATAAAATTCCAGATGCTGCAAAAGGAGATGTAGGACAAGCAAGAAGATTAGTGGCAGTAGATAGAGAAAAGGGCCAACCAACAGCATTAGAAGCAGAAACATTATATTATCCAGGTTCTATAGGGTTAAAACCTTCAGCAGTTGAGAAAATAAATCGTGGTGAATTGAAAACATCTGAAGTTTCTAAAGAACATTATGAAGTTACTGATTTTAGTAAAGGAAAATTGCAGTTACCTGAAGATAGATTAAATACAATAAACCATACTCAATGGGATAATGAATTAACAAGTATTGAATTTCAAAGAGAACGTGCTCAAAGAATTTTAGGAAGTGTTGATGATAGATTTAGAGAAATGTATACTTTATGGGCTTCTGGTAATTTAAATCAAGAAAAAGTTCTTCCAGGAGAAATGGAAGAAATAAAAAAAATATATTCTGCTGCCCAGTATATGAAAGAAGCTTCTTTATCTTTAAGTGCAGCTTTTCATAAAGCTTACAAATATGCAAAAGAAGATGGAGATAAAGAAAAATTAAATTATTTAAATGCTTTACAGGATCAATATAAAAAACAATTGGGATTTGATTCAAAAGGAGGATTGATTTTACAAAAAGATCCAAAAATCCAAATAGATGCTGTCTTTAATTTGTTGCAAGGTTTAGATAGAATACCTCCAAACCAATTCATCCCAATAGAAGAATTTTCACAAAAGCAAGCTTCAAAAACATTTGGATCTGCTGCTTTTGAATCATATAAAAAATTTGGAGATAGTGCTCCAGTTGTTTCAATTGAAAACCCTCCTGCAGGTTTTGGAATGAGCACAGGTGAAGATTTAAGAACTTTAGTTCAAAAGTCAAGAGAACAATTTGCAAAAAAAGCAGTAGAAGAAAAAGGAATTTCTGAATCAGATGCAAAAAAACTTGCAGAGAAATTCATAGGTGCAACCTGGGATGTGGGCCATATTAATATGATTAGAGGAAAAGGTCATTCTGAAAAAGATGTTATTAAAGAAACAGAAAAAATAGCACCTTATCTTAAACATGTTCATTTATCTGATAATTTTGGTTTTGAACATACAGAACTTCCAATGGGTATGGGAAATGTTCCAATTAAAGAGATGATGGAAAAGCTAGGGAAAAAAGGATTTGAAGCAAAAAAAGTAATTGAAGCCGCACAATGGTGGCAACATTTTCAAACAAATCCTTTAGGAGAAACAATGCAAGCTTTTGGATCTCCAATGTATATGGAAAGTGCTGGGCCATATTGGAATCAATCACTAGGTTTTCAACAAGGATATATGGGGGGTTTAGCAGGTCAATGGTTACCAAGTAATAATTATGAGATGTTTGGAGCAGGATTTTCAAGATTACCTCAAGAATTAGGTGGAAGTGTTGGTGGAGGTGCAGGTGGAAGAATGGGTGGTGGGAGAGATTAATTATTAAACTTTAAACTTTAATATATAAAATGGCAAAGAATAAAAAATCTAAACAAAATAAACAAGAACAGATTATTAATTCTGCAATTTCATATGGAATACAAGAATTATTAAATCAAAACCCAATTTTCAAAGGCCATGAAAACCTTGTTACCTCTTATATAGATCAATCAAAATTAAATGAAAAATTAAATGAAAAATTAAAAGAGCTATATGGTTCTCATGAAAAAGGGCATAAAGGAGATCTTTCTGAAGATGAAGTAAAATATTTAACTGCAGAGATTGCAGATTATTTTGTTTCGGGTGCTGCTCTTACTGAAAAAGGGAAAGAAGTAATTATTGGAAAAGGTTTAGAAGGAAAAGTCTCTGAAGGGTTTTGGAGTAGGTTCTTTTTGGGTTCTAAAAAGAAATCTTCATTACAAGGTCTTGAATATTTAAATCACGCACTTGGGGCTACTCAAGAATTATCTTATTTACTTAAAGATGAAAATGCTATTAAAGCTTTACCTGGTGTAGTAAAACCTCTTGCCGAATTAGAGAAAATAAAATTACTATATCCTGCACTAAGAGTTTTAAAAGCAAATAATTGGATCGATAATAGTACTTATAATAGATTAGCAGATATGGCGTACGAGACAGCTAAAAACGCTCCATTACAAATTACTGAAGCTGTTGAAAAAGGATTATATAATAGTTATCAAAAAGTTGCTGCAGCAGTTTTAGGAATCTTTGGGATATTAGTTATTGCTTCAAATTTATCTATTACTGGGAATATTATTGGAAATATTTTTAAGACAACTCCAAATTTTATAGGGATTATATTAATTGTATTGGCTTTAGGATTATTTTTATTTAAAATAAAGAAAACAAGAAAAATAAAATAAAAACAAGTTTTAAAAACTAAATAAATTATATTATAATATAAAGAGAAGATGGTGAAGAAAAAAATAACTACTAAAAAGAAAGGTAAAAAGAATATTTCTAAAGAACCAACAGAAAAAGATTTTCCAACATTGAAATTAAAATCAGAACATGATATTGCAATGGATTTTGCAATAAAAGCTTATAAAAAGTTTGATAAAATAATCAAATCAGTTATTTTATTTGGGTCTACAGTTAAAGAAGAAAAAGTAGTAGGTTCAGATATAGATATTGTTATTCTTTTAGATGATGCTTCAATACATTGGGACCAAGAATTAATTGCATGGTATAGAGAAGAATTAGATAAAATAATTAAATCAAATCCATATGCAAATAATTTACATATAAATACAATTAAATTAACAACATGGTGGGAAGATTTACTAAGAGGAGATCCTTTAATCTTAAATATTTTAAGAGATGGAGAAGCAATGCTTGATGTTGCTGGATTTTTTAATCCTATTAAAGCTTTATTGATTCAAGGAAAAATTAAATCAACTCCAGAAGCAATATATGCATGTTTGCAAAGAGCACCTGCTCATCTTGCAAGAAGTAAAGAAGCAGCATTAGGTTCAATAGAAGGATTGTTTTGGTCAATGGTAGATGCTTCACATGCAGCTTTAATTGCAGCAAATGTTAGACCAGCTTCTCCAGAACATATACCAAGAGAATTAAGAGAAGCATTTATTTTAACAGGTAAGTTAAAATCAAAATACATGGAATGGTATAAAGAATTATTATTTCTTCATAAAGATATTAATCACGGAAAGATCACAAATCTAAAAGGTGTTGAAATAGATATGTGGCAACAAAGATCAGAAGAATTTCTAGAAGTTATGGCAAAGCTAGTAAAAGAATTAGTTTCTTAAAAATATATTAGAAAATAAAAAAAAATAAAAAAAATTAAGCTATAGGAGTAACCAAAGATTCTAAGTTTTTAACATGTGTTTGTTTTTTAATCCCATGTCTTAAGTCATTACTCCAAATACCTTCTAGTTCTTGTTGAATTCCTTGAACCATTTGATATTTTTCTAATGCAACTTGATAACCTTGAAGTTCTTCTTTTATTTGGTCTTTTGCTTCTTGTGTAGGTGCTTCTTCATAAGCAATAGCTGCAGTTTCTGATTTTAGTTCTAATTTTTTAGCTTCTAATCGAACTTGTTTAAAACTCATTTCTGCGCATTCTCCACTTGTAAGAATTTCTTGTATTTTTTGTCTTTTTTCTTCAGGAACTTCTTGCAAAGAGGTGTATATTGAACCAAGATCCTTAACTTTTAAAGCACCAAGCACATTTTGATAAGCTCCCATATATATTTCAGTAGCAGCTTGAGAATATTTTTCTCCATTTGGCCCTTTAACAGCTTGAACAATAGCTAACGCAAGAGGATCTGTAGATTTATAATCTATTCCTTGAAGCGCTGCTTTACTAGACACAAAATCTTTTTGACGAGCAAAGTCATTAGATACACTACCATATAAAAGGTTTTGAAGGTTGTGTGTTATTTCTTCTGTCATTTTAATTGTTTAATTGTCCTCCTTTCAACATATATAATGTTTCGTCTTTTGACTGTGAGTTTAGGTTATCGTATGCTAATTGAACAGCATATTCTGTACCTTTTAAAGTTAAGCATTCTTTATCTATAAGTTGTGCATCTGATCCACTAGCGCCAATGCATGTTGGGGCTAAAACACCAAATCCCAACCATCTTGCTATTAGGATTGCTTTACCTGTTTTTATTGTTTTATCTGTTAAATTTATCATATTATCTAAAGAACTCTTTTATTTATAAACCTTTCTATTTGTTACCATTGGTCAAAAGTAACAAATAACTATGGATCTTAAATGCCTTATAAAACCAAATCTTCTACTTTTTTCCAAGTTTATTTAATCTATTGTTTGTCAGTTTATTTTTGCTTTCCAATCTTTTCTTTTAAATATTCTAAAGCCGTAACCCAAGATTCCAAATCTTGTTTTTTGAGATTATCATTAAAATATGCCTTATATGATAATTTTTCTATCCCATTTCTTTTTGTAATAAAAGGAAAAGGTGCAACAATCTCGTTATATTGATTTTCGTTTATAATTTCAAATCCTTTTTTTATTATTTCATTATGTTTTTGCAATGATTCTTGTGAAAGTTTTTCTTCAAAAATAAAGTATGAACTATATCCGTGTTCAGAGTGTATTACCGAAGGAATATTTTTTAATTCAGCATTTAATGCAACAAACCACCCATTATTCTCAAGATAAAATTTCCAGTCTTTAACATCTCCCTTAAACCCAGGGATACTTCTATCAGTAATTACCCCGTCGTATTTGTTCTTATTGAGCATTTCAATCGCTTCATCTCTGTAGGTTGCATAATCAACACTTAAATCAGCTTGAGAATTAAAATATTCTTTAGCAACAGCTAAGTTTTCTAACGTATCTTCCACCACCAATATATTTAATTTGTTGTTTAATGTTTTTGTCATAAAAACCCCAATAAATTAATCTTTATAAATATTTCTATCTGTAACCACTTTGTAATAACTAATCAACACATCATTTTCCTGCCCCAAATTTAGCTAACGTTCACAGAAGAAATTAACTTTCCTTAATCGCTATGTTATACGCAATACAAAAAATTAATTTTCTAATTTTTCATAATCAATTCTAATCTTACATGGAAGTTTGGGTTTAATCTGCTTTATTACATTTCTAGCAAATGCAGCAGCTTTAATGTTTGTAACAGCTATCTCAAATATTCTTTTTTCTTTACCAACAATAGCAGCTTTATTTACAGATTTACCATATGATAATTGCATTCCTGTCTGCATACGATCTGCTCCAGCACCTGTAAGCATTTTATTTTCTCTTTGAACATGATGTGGAAATGGAACAATCTTAAAAAAATATTGTCCTCCAAGTTCTTTATCAAGTTTTTTATTAATATATTGTCTACATGCTTCAAGAGCATTATGTCTTATTTGAACTTTTTCTAATGAAACAACAGTCAAGAAATGAATTAATTTACCTTTATGAAAATCAGAGCCTTTTCCCATTTCAAATTTAACTATCTTTGATGGTGGAAGAGTTTTAATAAAAGATTTTTGTCTTTTTTTAGATATTCTAGTAAAAGGCGTAACACTTCTCTTTGAATATGCACTTGCTTTTCTTAATCCTGCCATTATTCATCCTCTCCTTCAATTATTTGTTCTTTTTGAATTTCTGGTTTTTCTGTTTTTAATATTGGTTTAATATAAGGATGTTCTTGCGTAGGATTACTTGGTCTTTTAATTCCACTAAAATATTGTTCAATAATATCCATGGAGGGCATACAGTCTCTTAATTTTTTAAAATAATCTATTTTTGGCATTTTATTTTATCTCAACCTCTGTTGTAACAGCTTGTCCAGGCAATCCTTTTTCAAAAATCGCTCTAACAACACCATTATTTCCATGTGCAGCTGAAATCTTTCCTTTAATAACTTTACCTGCAGGAGATTTCCATTCAACATCTTTTCCAATAAATTTAGAAGCTTTTTCTTTATCATCACATTTATCAATTTCAATTAAAAAATGCTTCTCATGCACAGTATGTCTTCCTCTTCTAAATTGAATAATTTTTCCTTTTGTCATTTTATTTATATAAATGGCAACACGAAATCTTAAAATTCCAGTATTGTCATGATAGATTATTGAGAAATTGGTTTATAAAGGTTTTGAAGAATTAATCTAAGAAATCACAATCAGAGTGGAGTTCTTTAATTCCATAATTTTCAAGAGAACCAGATATGCATAACAACCCATTTCCATGTTGTTTAGTAAATTGATTAAGACCATCTACCAAATCTTTACTAGCTTTTTTAAATTTAATTCCTGTTAGACGTTTTGTTAAATCTGAACCAGTCATTTGTCCTGGATAAAAAGGAACATATTTCTTACCTAGGATTGCTATGGTTTCTGCAATATATTGTTTTTCATGGCCTTCAACTTCCATAGCGTAAAAGACAAGAAATGATTTTGAATCTTCACTTTCTAATATAAGTCCAGGTTTAATATCTGGACCAATTAAAGGTTTTTTTTCACATTCTTCTGCCTTTTCCAATGTATCATAAAGAGTTTTACACGCTTCACAAGCATATTTTACCATAATTTCTTATTTAATTTATTCTTTATAAGGATTATTATAGTTCATTTTTTATATCTATTCTAACACAAAAATTCTTCTTCCCACCACTTGACCTTCTCTAAAATCATCAATCTCATTTAAAATCTGTTTTAGTTTAGTTTTACTAGTGATTTTTCCTATATCACAACCTATTCTTTTTTTCTCAGTTAAGATTAAAGGCGAGGTAAATACAATTCTTTTATTCACCTTCTTTTTCAGATTATTTAAAACATTTATTATTAAGTCTTCAAAGCTTTCCAGTATTTTCTTTGCTTTTGATTTTGAAGGAGATTTTTTTAATATTTCCCCTAGATGTGGTTCTGTAACAATAACATCTGCTTTAGCAAGTTCACATTTTCTAGAATCAATATTAAATAATTGATATTCTTTTTTAGAAAATTTAAACCATTCTAAGTTTTTTCTTGCTCCATTTATAGCGTCTTTATCTTTATCTATTCCAATAACTTTAATATTTTGCAATAAAGTTTCTTGAAGAATTACTCCAATTCCACAAAAAGGATCTAATAATGTTTGATTTTCTTTAACTTGTGATAAATTAATCATTATTTTAGCAAGTCTAGGAGATATTGCTAAAGATTCTCTTCTAACTGGCTTTTTCATATCTCTTTCTTCTATACTTTTATAATCACATTTTTGGATTATTCTTCCAATATAATTTTCAAAGCAAAAATATTCTTCAGTAACTTTTGGAGAATTATGTATTGGTTTAAAACTTGCTCTTATTTTTTCTTGTTTAAATCTTAATCTAAGATATTCTTTTAATTCTTCTTGATTTCCGCAAATATTTAAGATAGTATATGCAAGATTGTTTTTTACTCCCCCATAAATTTCTTTTGAATCTAAATCAGATATTTTATCTGCAATAATCTCTCCTATTGAAATTGTTCCTCCAAGACAATCTATAACATTTCTTTCTAAAGGATTTTCAAGCTCTAGAATTAATCCATTTTCTTTAGAATAATTATTAAGTACATTATTTCCTATTTTCTCAAGGTAACCTTTAATCTCTTCAATAGATAATTCTGTATTTCTTCCTAAGACAAATAAATATTTCATATTAGAAAATAGGTTAATGAGTTTTTAGGTCTTTTGATATAAAGTTTATTTTAACATGAAGACCATCTTTGATGTGAACTTTAATTTCTTTTGCTTTATCAGGAGATCTATATGCATCTTCAATATATCTATTTTTTTCAGGAGATTTTTTAGCAATTCCTTTTTCTCTAAGATATTTTAATGGAGAGTGAAATATATGATCTGGAACCCTAGAATCATAATTTAAAAAATAAGTTTTAAATCCTTCGATTTCTGTTGAAGTTATATCTTTAAATTCAAGACTTAATTCTTGCATTTTCTCTAGTTTATTTAGTTTTGGAAACTTTTTAACAAGTATTGCTTTTAATTTTTGAGGGTCTTTTTCATCTGTATTTTCAAAAAAACCATCTGCCACAAATAATTTTCTCCATAAAAATTCTTGCATGTGATATAAAAAATGTTGTTGAATTATCATTTTAGCACCTTTTAGATTTACATTAATATTTCAAATTTACCTAATTCTTTTTTAAGAATTTCAAATACTTTTGGGTCTATTTCAATTGTCTGTTTTGTTTTTTGGTTTTGAATAGATTTTTCAACTTCTTCCATAGAAGAATTTTCTAATTTAGTTGTTATTTTTTTAACAATTCCAGAATCAAATAAAAATGCTTTATTATCACAATTTAAGATTTCAACCACTTTATCTTTTAATTTTAATCTCATCCTACCTTTTTCTAAAGATACCATGTCACATCTTTGAGAAAATTCAACTAAGTTATTTATTAATATTTCTGCATCTTTTCTAGCTCTATCTATTTTTTGGGAATTTGATTTTCCTTTTTTAAATTCTTCTCTTGCAGCAACAATTTCCTTTAATATTCTTAAATCTTGAGGTGAGAATTTCCCTTTTTTAACAAATTGTTTTTCAAATAAATCAATCACTTCTGCTTGTGCTTTTTTACCTACAATTGATTTTAATAATTCAAATGTATCCTTATATATTTGTTCGATTGTTTTCTCATTAAATCTCTTTTCAATTTGAACTCTTAATTCTTTTAATCTTTTAAGAAATTCTTCTGTTTGTTTTAACAATTTATCAATTTCTGTACCAGATATTTCTTTAATTTTTTCATGTTCATAATCTCTCCATGTTTGAACAACTTTCTCTAGGAAATCAATATATTTCTTTTCAATCATTTTGGTTTCTAGAAATTGTTTTTTAAATGCTTGAACTAATTCTTTTTTAGCATTTGGAGGAGGAAATCCATTTAGCATAACCATTGCTTGAGCAGGAGTTGTAACTCCCCAGAAAATATTAGTAAAAATATCTGTCAATAAAGTTCTTTTACTTCTTGGAATAACTTCATCTCCCATAGACATGAACATCTCAATTGCTTCTGGAGAAGGTTTTAATTTACCCATTCTCAATAGAGCTTTCCATGGCATGAAAGTTCCTCTATCATAGATTGGAACACCATCTCTGATAAAAGTAAACATAACTGGGTGAGCATCTTTAACAGCATCCCAGAACTCTGTTAATAAATAAATTTGAGGTTCTAATTTATTTTGAACACCTGCTAATGAAGCAGCTTCCATAACATATTTATATATAATGCTTCTAAGTCTTTCTTTTAATTCTAATCTGGGCATTCTTTTTACATCTGTATCATTAATTATAACAAAAACATCAACATCAGAGGTTTTTACAGCATCTCCTCTAATTAAACTTCCACCCAAAACATATGAAACAACATATTTCTCAAACTTTTGTAAAACTAAAGATTTGTGTATTTCTGCAACTCTAATTGCACCTAATACACCTTTATCATATAATGGAAAAGACATAAATATTGCAGAACTTAATTCAAATTTTTGATCCATACATATTTCCCATATTTCAGAGGTAGGTCTTATATGTAACCAAACTTTTTCTTTTGTTTTTTCAATTTCTTTTATTATTTCTTTTTTAATCTTATCAACTTCCTTTTCTTTTTCATCTGGAATTATTATATTCAAATGAACATGTTTTTCAGATTCTGCAGGAGCTTCTTCTTCTTCAATAAAGAATTTAATTGACTGTGGAGGTAAAATACTAATTGCCTGCACAAATTTATATTTTTTAAGAATAAATGCTTTTAACTTTTCAAGTTCTTTTTTTGTTTTTTCAAACTCTTTTTTTAATTTTTCAGGGTCTTCACCAACCTCAGGTTTTTTATATTTATCATTTGTTTCCATCCCAGGAATACTATCAGAGTTAGTATTATTCATAAGTTAAGAAAAATCAAGTTATTTATAAAGGTTCTGATTAATAGAATTTCTAGAAATTGGTAGTTATTTATGAGCCCTCTTCTCTTATTGCATGGAAATTTAATTAGAATTTAAAATCATTTATAAATAAATTCATCTTCAATTATTTATGAAAGAAATATATAATTGGGCATTAGGAAAATTTGGAATGGGTTTTTGGATAGGGGCATTTGTTTATAGTGTAATAAATATAATTATGAATTTTAATAATATTGCACAAAATAAAATTTTAAATTATAATTATATAATATCTGGAGTTGCAATTGTTGGTTTAGTTTTAAATATAATTTTATTGAAAAGAAAAAATGATTATTAACTTTTTACTTAATCTTCATTAATCATTCCTGGTTCTCCAGGACCATCATCGACTCCAGATACTTCATTATTCCCAGAATTACTATTATCATTATCTACTCCACTGCTTCCTTCATTCACTTCAACTATATTCTCCACAACATTATTTCCCCCACCATTACCTTCAACTACATTCTCTCCACCTTCAACAACCCATTCGCCTCCCCCTGTTCCTGTAGCTATTTCTTGTTTATCGCCTTCTATAACAACTCCTCCAATCCCCCCAAGACCTGTTCCAGCAGCATAAGTTATATTTTTAATCTGGTTATTAATTTGATTTATTTCTTGTTTTATTTCCCAAGATTTATTTCCCACTTGATTTTGCTCCCCATCCATTGTCCAATTATTCCCATTAGCAGTTGTCCCAGGAGCATATCCGATACTACCATTAGCAGTTGTCCCAGGAGCATAAGTGTTTTGTTCAGAATCATTTGTAAAGTTTCCCAAGATATCATTAATTTCATTTTCAATAAGATAATTCACCAACCCTTCTTCATTTCTAATAACAGTAATTTTACCACATTTTTCTTCTAAGAAATTATTATTCTCATCAAAACATTGAGGAATTGATTCTTGCATTGTTGGCTCTTTATTTTTAGGTCTTTTTCCTATATAATTTCCATATTCATCCCAATCATCTTTTGTTTCTTTTAAATAATCATATTGCCTACACTCTGGCTTGTCATTATAATCCCAACACTCTTCAGGAACGCCATCTGAGGGTTCTATACCATATTCTATCATATATTCTTTTTCCTTAAACAAATTCATTAAATAATCAGGAACAAAGCTTTCTGCAAAACCATCCCCTTGTTTAGGCTTTATAAATTTTAATGCATCACAAGAAGGTTTATCTTCTTCATCTTCGCATTTAATAGCAAGAGCTACCATCTTTTCACATTTTGCTTTTTGTTCAATATCAATATTAGCTTCACAATTACAAGTTCCAGGGTCATCCACACAACTTCTAATTTCTAACATTAATTGAACAAACATTCTCAATTGAAGATCTTTCAATTTTTTTAATTCTTTTTCAAGTCCAGGAATAGAAGTGTCTGAATTACATTCTTCTTCTTTTAACATTAAAGCAAAATCTTCTTTTGCAAGTTCTGTACAATATTCAAAAGTTTTTTCAGTAAGAACTGCTGTAAGCTGTGTCTTTTCTTCTTCTAAGAGATAATCTCCAAATTCCTCTGAAAGCTCTTCTTCATCATTTATTTTATTTACAACTTCATCAACACTTATTTTAATTTCTTCAGAAGTATTAAGAGATACTTTTTCTTGTACAATTTGAAGTTTTTCTTCAGCTCTTTCTAAATTTTTAACTAAATAGAAATCTCCATTTTTCAAAATGGAGTTATAACACAAAC
>CAZDPO010000001.1:44244-48233 GCA_964507595.1 Candidatus Woesearchaeota archaeon | reverse complement strand
TGGACTTTCATGGAAAAAGCAATGAGAGAATATTGGGATAAGAATGATTTCATACAAATTTATTCTCCTAAGTTTATGGGGGCTCCTAGTGAAAGTGGAGCTGAACTTTTTAGTGTTGATTATTTTGGTAAAAGAGCATACCTTGCCCAAAGTCCCCAATTCTATAAACAAATGGCTATGGCTTCTGGATTTGAGAAGATATTTGAAATTGGTCCGGTATTTAGAGCTAATCCTTCTCACACAGTTAGGCATGATACGGAGTTTACAATGATTGATATGGAAATCTCATTTATTAATTCTCATGAAGATGTTATGAAACTTGAAGAAGAGTGGATTCATTATTTTTTAAAAAGAATAAAAGAAGAATATGGTAAAGAAATAAAAAAAGTTTTTAAAATTGATCTTGAGGTTCCTAAACTTCCTTTTCCAAGAATTACTATGGAAGAAGCTCAGAAACTTTTGAAGAAAAAAGGATATAAAGGTCCAGAAGATAATCTGGATGCAGAAGGAGAAAAAATGCTTTGTGAGATAATTAAAGAGAAATTTAATCATGATTTTATTTTTGTTACAGAATATCCTTGGTCTGCAAGGCCTTTTTATCATATGAAAAAAGAAAATGAAAATAATCTTACTAAAAGCTTTGATCTTATCTGGAAAGGAACAGAAGTTACTACTGGAGCTCAAAGAGAACATAGGCATGATGTATTAAAAGAACAGGCAAAAGATAAAAAGATTAATCTTAAACTTATTGAAAATTATTTGAACTTTTTTAAATTTGGGTGCCCCCCACATGGAGGATTTGCAATTAGCCCAACGAGATTTTTGATGTTAATGTTAGATTTAAAAAATGTTAGAGAAGTAACTTTTTTACCTAGAGATACAGAGAGGTTAACGCCTTAAAATGAAAGAAAATATTCAGGAATTTTATAGAAAGCATGAATCTTTTGATAGATATATGATGGATAATGTTAAGAGAGTTTCGGAAATAAATAGATTATACCTATCGAATAAAAAGTATTTTGGAAAAAGAGTATTAGATTTAACTTGCGGTGGAGGAATTTTAGGTTTTTTATTAGAACCAAAAAGACATATTTATACGGGTCTTGATATAAATTCAGATATGATTGCTGGAGCAAAAAAATATGCTGATAAAGTAAAATCAAAGAATAAATTTATTAAATTAGATATACTTAAGAAAAAAATAAATGGTGACTTTGATACAGTCGTATGCATTGGAAATAGTTTAGGGCATTTCACGACACATGAGTTTCTGAATATACTTGGAAATATTCCCAAATCAAGATATTTTATTTTAGATTATCGTGATGTTGTTACAATATTTTTTAATAAAGAATGGAGAGATAAAATGATTGAAAAGGATAGGGGTAAAAGAATAGTTAGTTTAACAAAAAAATTTGATGAAATTAAAGGTACTATTGAAAAGATCTCTTATGAAGAAGGGAAAAAAGATAAAACTTATTTCACCCACACTGTTTGGTCACCATTTATAATAGAACCTATAATGAAAAGTAATGGTTGGGATCTTATTAAAAGAAAAAGAATTAAAACTTGGCAAGGTTGGTTAGAGGTGTATAAAAGAAAATGACAAACTACATTTCAATTACAGAAGCAATGAAAAAAGGTTCAGGTAAAGTAGCTGTGCGTGGATGGATTTATAGAGAGAGAGGAAGCAATAAAATGAAATTTCTTGTTCTTCGTGATAGTTCTGATATTATTCAATGTGTTTTATCTAGGGATAAATTTGCACCTGACCAAGTAGGTCTGAAGGAAGGTGTACCCTCAAAAGAGGGCAAAAATCAATGGGCAGATATTGATAAATTAAAAATTGAATCAAGTGTTGAACTTGAAGGAGTTATTAAAAAAGATGAACGTGCTCCAACAGGTTTTGAAATTAATGTTGATAAAATAAATATAATCAATATAGCAGAAGATTATCCCATTAACAAAGATTTAAATGAAGAACTTCTTGGAGATAGAAGACATCTTTGGTTAAGAAGTAGAAAGATGACTGCAATAATGAAGATAAGGAGCAGATATATTCAAGCTCGTGAAGAGTTTTTTATTAAAGAAGGATTTTACAGATTTGATACGCCTGTTTTACAACCTACTCAGAGTGAAGGAGGAAGTACTGTTTTTGAGGTAAAATATTATAATCATAAATCTTATCTTGCTCAAACTTGGCAACTTTATGGAGAAGCATCTATTTTTGCACTTGAAAAGACATATAATATGGGGCCAACATTTAGAGCAGAAAAATCAAATACTTCAAGACATTTGTCTGAATTTTGGATGGCAGAAACTGAAGTAGCTTGGTGGAAATTGCCTGAAATTACTGAGTTTGCTAAAAAAGAAATTAAATATTGTATATCTGCTGTTGCAAAAGATTGTATTAAAGAACTTAAGATTTTAGATATAGATTCTAAGAAAATTTTAGATATTGCTAAAAAGACATGGCCAACAGTAAAGTATAGGGAAGCGTTGAAAATTTTAAAAGAAAAAGATAAAATGAATATTAAATTTGGTAAAGATCTTAGAACAATTGAAGAACAAAAATTAATGCAACATTTTGATACTCCTGTGGTTGTTACACATTATCCTAGGGAAGCTATGGCTTTTTACAAGCCAGCAGATCCTGAATTTCCTGATGAAGCTTTATGCTTTGATATGCTTGCTCCAGAATGTGGTTTAGAGATTGTTGGAGGAAGTCAAAGAAGTTTAGATATTGAAGATATGTCAGAAAGATTAAAAGCAGATGGAGAAGATCCAAAAAATTATCAATTTTATTTTGATCTAAGAAAATATGGAAGTGTTCCTCATAGTGGATATGGGGTTGGAGTTGAAAGGGTTCTTGCATGGATATTAAATTTAGATTCAATAAAAGATGCAATTGGTTTTCCTAGAACAATGAATAGGTTTACTCCTTAGAAACATTTATAAATTATAAATTATAAATTATAATATGAAAACAATAGCTTTAGATGAAAGAACATTTGAATTAATAAAGGATTTAAAAAGAAAGCAGAAGTTTGCTTCTTTTAATCTTTTAATAAGGGAATTAATTAAAAAAGAAACTGGTGTTAAAGATTCTATGTTTGGGGCTTTAAAAGGTAAAACAAAACCTTTTACAAGAAAAGAAAGAGTTAATCTGTGGAAAGATTCTAATAGGTTAAAATGAAAATTGTTTTCGATACTTATGCTTGGATTGAGTATTTTGATGGCACGGTAAAAGGGAAAAAGGTAGCAGAATTATTAAAGACAGAAGAAATTTTAACGCCTTTAATTGTTCTTTTGGAATTAAGTTATAAAGCAGATAAAGAAGGCTGGAATTGTGTTCAAGTTTTGAATTTTGTTAAATCATATTCTAAAATAATTGGAATTACTGAAGATTTTATTCTTGGTTTTGGTAAATTATACAATCAAATTAAAAAGGAGATTAAAGAAATTGGTTTCGCAGATATAATCATTCTTAATACAGCCTTATTAAATAACGCGAAGATTTTAACGGGGGATCAGCATTTTTCTAAATTAAATAATTCAATAATGTTATAATTAATGCTTTTTCATTGTTTTAATTGCACAATCTGCACATAGAATCCTTAATTCTTTTGTTTTTGGATCTCTAACGGTCTTTGAATAAAAGGGTCTTAAGTCTTTTTTACATATAAAACATCTTTTTTGTTGATTGTTTAGAGATTTGCTTCTTTCAGACGAAATCATAGGTATATTTTTTATAGTTTCTTTTTTATGCTTAATTGCTTTCATGTAATTTGATAGGTCGTTGCTTGCCATTTTTATATTTGCTTAAATGAATGGGGGTTGTTTATTTTTAAACCTTTCTTAATGAATTTTTCACTTTTAGAATAATAAAAATCTTTAAAAACTCTTAAACGAAGTAGTTTTATTTAAATTTGGAGGAAAACCTAATGTCAGAAGATGAAAATGAAACAATAGATGATGACGATGATGAA
>CAZDPO010000001.1:0-44144 GCA_964507595.1 Candidatus Woesearchaeota archaeon | reverse complement strand
GGAAAACCTAATGTCAGAAGATGAAAATGAAACAATAGATGATGACGATGATGAAGGAATGGATGATGACGATTTAGATGACAAGTTTGATGAAGATTAAACAGGTTTTTTGAATTTTTTTATTTTTTTTATTTTGGTTGGTTTTTGATTAGTTTTTTAAATTGAGGTTGGTTTGGAAGGGGATGAAGTTAAAGAGAAATATTCCTTTAATATATGTTATATCGGGTTTAATGTGGGGAAGATTTTTTATTCCAGTGTTAGCTCTATTTTATATTGCTTCACAAGTATCTTTAGATAAATTTGCAATAATTATGAGTGTTTTTTCTCTATCAATACTTTTATTAGAGATTCCTACAGGGGCCCTTGCAGATTTATTAGGAAGAAAGAAAACACTTTTATTAGCCAGATTGATGTATGTTATTGAGATTATTTTAATTGCTTTTTTTAATGGATTTTGGATATTTTTAATTGCCAAGGTGATAAGTGGAGTTGGGGTTAGTTTAAGTTCTGGAACTTCACAAGCAATTACATATGATACTCTAAAGAAACAAAAAAGAGAAAATCAATATAAGAAAATTTCAGGAAATATTGGGGTCGTTACAAATATTTCTATGGCAATTGTATTTATAATTGGAGCATATTTATTTTCAATTTCTCCAAAACTTCCAGCAATTGTGTCTTTACCTTTTATTGTTCTGGGATTTCTTTTGACGTTTTTCTTAGAGGAACCTTATAGGTCTAAAATGAAGGCTAGTTTTAAGAACCATTGGAAGCAAATTAAGGAGGGTTTTGTGTATTTTAAGAAATTAAATTTTGTAAAATATCTTGCCATCATGTCTTTATTTACATCTGTAGCAATTTCTATAACTCTTTCTATGTCGTCTGTGTATTTTGAAAGGATTTTAATTCCAATTTCATTAATTGGAGCTTTGGCTTTTATAGCATCTTTATTAACTGCATTCACAGCTAAGAAAGCAGATAAATGGGAAAATAAGTTGGGTGAGGGGAAATCTATTTTTATTATTCAGATTTTGATTATTC
This sequence comes from Candidatus Woesearchaeota archaeon, assembly GCA_964507595.1. GTDB lineage: Archaea > Nanobdellota > Nanobdellia > Pacearchaeales > GW2011-AR1 > EX4484-71. Next base: position 43,103 of record CAZDPO010000001.1, on the reverse strand, counting down.
TTGGACTTTTTTTGATATCTTTTATGATTCCTTATTTTGGGTATTTGTGTTATTTAATAATTCCTTTTGTTGCAGGTTTTAATGGGGTTGTGGTTGGAAATTATATGAATAAGCATGTAAAATCTTCACATAGGGCAACTACATTATCTATAGCAAACATGTTTGGTAATCTTGGAATCTTTATTTTATTTCCTTTTATTGGGCATTTAGATAAAATTAAAGGATTTAGTTTTTCGTTTATTATATTTGGTTTAATAATCTTAGTAGGGTTTATTTTACTTTACATTTATAAGTTAAAATTAAAATTAAAATTTAATAGTTAAAAACATTAATCTTTCCACATAAAACTTTTTAAATTGCCCTTTGTTTTAGCTATCATATGAAGATAGGGGATATTGATATTAAATGGCTTGGGCACGCTGGATTTTTAATTGAAAATTCTGTGATTATTTATATAGATCCATATCAAATTAAAGATGGATTGCCTAAAGCAGATTATATTCTTTTAACACATGACCATTATGATCATTGTAGTTTTCAAGATTTAAATAAAATTATTCAGGAAGGAACAAAAGTAATTCTTCCTGCTGGTTGTCAAAGTAAAATTGCTCGTTTTTCTGTTCCAGTAAGAATGCAAATAGTTGAACCAGGTCAAGAAGTTGATTTTGGAACTTTGAAAATAGATGTTTTTCCTGCTTATAATATAGATAAATCTTTTCATCCAAAAGATTATGGTTTTGTAGGATATTTAATTAAAATAAATGGTACTTTAATATATCATGCAGGAGATACAGATTTTATACCTGAAATGCAGAAATTAACAGGATATAATTCTCAAGCAAAGAATTTTATTGCCTTACTTCCTGTTGGAGGAAGATATACTATGACTGCAGAAGAAGCTGCAGAGGCTGTTAAATTAATTAAACCTACATTGGCCATTCCAATGCATTGGGGAAGTGTTGTTGGAGATAGAGAAGATGCTGAAGAATTTCAAGAACTTTGTAAAGAAAAAGGAATTAAGTGTGAGATTTTGGAGAAGGAGTGGATCTTGAGATCTTAACTCGACGCCCAGCTGGGGATTATTTCTTAGCTATTTTCTTAATTTCATAATTGAGGTATTTTATCAAACCTTTTTCTAATTTATTTTCTTCTCTTATTTTGTCTAATCGTGAAGAATAATCTGTATCTCCATTAGATCTCCCTCTGAATTTTCCTAACCCTTTCCAAAAAATTCTTCCTTTTTTGTAGGGATTCCCTTCTAAGCTTGGAAGTAATTTACAGATATCTGCAATTAAATAATCCATTATTTCTTTTAAAACTTCATCACTTTTGCCTTTTATTATTGAAAATCTCGGTTTTTCTTTTTTATAAATAAATTTTGTTTCTGTTATTGTTCTCTCTGTATAATTGCTTGAATCCATTCCAGCCATAATTGAGCCAAGACCATAAAAGGGGGCAAAAATAGGGTTAAGATTTAATAGATTATGGGAGGGAGTTTTATCTATTGTTATAGTTCTCTCTTTTTCTTTTATGTGACTTATTGTTCTTTGTTCTTTTTCTATTATAACTAAATTTATATTTTCAAGTATTTCTTTAGGAGAAATTTTTTTAATTTTTTCTAAATTCTGAAAAAATGAATAATCCAATAGAAAATATTCTAGTTTATGGTTGGCTCCGAATCCAGGAGAGAGATTTTTTGCATCCCAGTTTAACAAACTAATAAGTTTATTCTTTTTTAATTTTTTATATTGGGTTCTCTCAATATTTGTTAATTTAATCTTTAGATCTTTGAGATAGACATTATGAATTATCATTTTATTCTTTTTTATCTTTTAGTTAGAATAAGGTTTATTTATTTAAATTTGGTTTGTATATATTTATACGAAAATTATAAAAAGAGATAGGATTAAGAAGAGAAGATGGTAAATAGAGAAGTATTGGAAAAGATTGGTTTGAGTAGGAACGAATCAGAGATATACCTTATTCTTTTACAAATCGGAGAATCAACAATTTACAATATTTCAGATTATTCAAAAATATCCCGACCAAATATTTATGATATAATTAAAAAACTCCAAGTGAGGGGGTTGGTTAGTTCCATAATTAAAAAAAGTAAAAAATATTTTAAAGCATCTAAACCAGAAAATTTGCTTTACATTTTGAAAGACAATGAAACTAATTTATTGAATATTTTGCCAAAATTAAATACTCTTTACAATTCAAAAGACAGCCCCCCCACAATAGAAGTTTTTCAAGGAAGTCAAGGATTGAAAATAATAATGAATGATATGTTAAAAGCAAAAGAAATTTTGGTATTTAATGGGGTTGATATGAAAGAGGTTTTAGATCAGATACATGGTTTCCATTTGGAAAAATATTTGGATGAAAAGAAAAAGAAAAAGATTAAAACGAAAATTTTATACTCTCAAGACATTAAACCAATAAAAGGGCCAAATTACGAATATAAAAAAATACCAAAGAACTCTCCTGGTTGTGTGAATTACTGGACTTATAACGATCGAGTTGTTATTGCGATTTGGTCAAAGGAATTGTTGTTCATAAGAATAATAGATGTAAATGTTGCAAAAACATACAAGGAAAGTATTAATCTTATATGGAAGAGCATAAAATAAACTTGTTATGTTTACACTTTGGATTATTTCAACGTCCAGATAGAGCATTATCTCTTTTGGTAAATTAGAAAAGATTTTAAGTTAGGAAAATTCTATATTTTTATGGAAATCTTTGGTAAACGTAAACAAGACATTCTTGGTAAGAAAGATAAATCCTATATTGGGAGTTGGGATAAAAAGATAGTTGGTCTTTGTGAAAAACTAAATAAAACTAAAAATTATTATTCAACTTCGTCGTGTTCTGGTAGGATTGTTTTGATAATTGATTCTGATAAGAAAACCCATAGTTTGTTCTTGAAAATATATCATGATGTTGTTAGTTTTGAGCAATTTAAGAAAGATTTACAAGAAATTGCAGAGAATTCAAAAGTAGAACATATTAATTTTAAACAAGAACCTTGTGGATTGCATGTTGCTTGCCGTACACTTAAAGATGCCCAAATTTTAGTAAATAATGCAAGAAAAGTTGGTTGGAAAAAATCAGGAATTATTTCTAGTGATAAACGTTTTATTGCAGAAATGTTTGGAACAGGAAATATAAGTTTTCCAATTGCTAAAAAAGGAAAGCTTTTAGTGGATGATTTATTTTTAAAAGAGATTATTAAGAAATCTAATGATAATTTAAAGAAAAGCTGGAAACAAATTGAAAATTTGAAAAAATTGATTTAGCAATGTTTTTATATTTGATTTATTTAAAGGGTTTATAAAAAATGGTGAGCAATGCAATAATAGGATATGTTCGAGATAGTTTAAAGAAAGGAATTTCTCTGTCTGAAATTGAAAAGAGTTTAATTGATCAAGGAGTATCTTTAAAAGATATAGGAGAAGCAGTTAGTTTAGTTAAATCTGAGCCTTTTGTAAAAAACCAGAATAAACTAGAAATTAAAAATACAAAAAAATTGAGTTATAATGTAAAAATATTTTTAAGTATTGTATTTGTAATCATTGTAATTCTTGCTTTTTTATTTATTTTATCAAATGTTTCTAAACCTGCAAAATCCATTATAAAAGTTGATGAATTTAAAATTGTTGAAGGAATAGTTATAAATTTATCTGAAGCTTCTGAGATTAAATTTCCTTTAGATGGAAAAGATTATGTTCTTTTGGTGTTTTCTCTAGAAAAAGATTCTATTTGTTTTACAGGAGCAATTAATGAGAAATGTATTAAAATTGGAGAGCAAAAATCATATGATTTAGATAATAAATCTGGTAATGATTTAAGGATAAAACTTTTTTCAATAAAAGATAAATTAGCTAAGGTTTCAATTCAAGGTTCTGGTTCTTTAAGTTGTAAAGAGAATTGGGTTTGCACTGATTGGGGAATTTGTATTAATGGATTTAAGAAAAGAGCTTGTGCAGATGCAAATTCATGTGAGATTAAATTCAATAAACCAATTACTCAAGATATTTGTTATAATTCTTCAACACAAACATATTATTATGAACCTCCAGTGAGCATATTTGATTGTGGAATGTCTAATGATACATATATTAATTCTTGTTTTATTGAAGCTGCAAGAACATGTATGAATTCAAAATACCTTGGAGATTTTGTTGTTGAACTTGATCCTATTTTGTTTTCTTCTGGAATAAATGCATCTACAGAAATGTTTAGTTTTATGGAGATAAGAGGCCCAGATGAACCTGGAACATGCGCTTTTTATGAAGAGGTCTTATCATATTCTCAAGAATATACTTCAAATTATCTTCAATATCTTTTAGAGAATGAAGAATATACCTTGGAATTAATAGAACAAGCTAAACTGGAATTAAATGAATCTGCTCAAACAATGGTTGGTCTTTGGAATTTATGCACATACAATCAAGAAGGATTAGTTAAGATGCTTGAAGAATATAATGAAAATCCTTTTGGAGATTCAGGATGTGAGTTTATAATTCAAATGGAAGATCCAGAATATGTTATTTATTCTGTAGAATGTGATTATGGAAATGTTTCTCTTATTGGGGAATGTGCGTCTGGTCAAAATTAATTTCTAAAATTCTTTATTTTTATATTTTATAATCTAAATCTATATAAATAGAAAAGCATTATATTTGACATAGGGAAATTCTCCGTCGGAGAATTTTATATAATGGGAAAGGAGGTTAAAAATAGATATGGCTTTAGATTTTGCAAAAGAAGCAATACAAAATGCAGAAACACATAGTATTAACTTTGATGAATTAAGAGCTGGTAAAGCTAACATTAAGGTAATTGGTCTTGGTGGATGTGGATGTAATATGACTACATGGCTTTTTAATAAAGGTATTAATGGTGCTACTGTTTATGGTGCAAACACAGATGCTTTACATTTGAGTGTTACAAAAGCTGATGAAAAGATTTTAATTGGTAAAGAGTTAACTAGAGGGCTTGGTGCTGGTGGAAGACCTATGAAAGGTAGAGAAGCTGCAAAAGAATCTTTAGTTGATTTGAAGAAAGCTGTTGGTGGTGCGGATATGGTTTTTGTTTTAGCAGGATTAGGTGGTGGAACAGGTACTGGGGCTGCTCCAGTTGTGGCACAAATAGCTAAAGAAACAGGAGCTGTTGTAATAGCAGTTGTAACAATGCCTTTTGAATCTGAAAGGGCAAGAATTGACAAAGCAGAATTTGGTTTAAGTGAACTAAGAGAAGTTACAGACACTTGTATTGTTTTAGATAATAATAGACTTGTAGATATTGCTGGTCAGTTGCCTTTAGAACAAGCTTTTGCTGTGGCAAATGAACTTGTTTCTACTATGGTTAAAGGTATTGTTGAGACAATTACTTTACCTAGTTTGATTAACTTAGACTATGCTGATGTATCTGCAATTATGAAGAATGGTGGTGTAGCTGTTATTGGTATTGGAGAATCAGATGCTCAAGATCGTGTAACAGAAGCAGTTAAACAAGCCCTTACTCATCCTCTACTTGATGTGGATTATAAAGGAGCTAGTGGTGCTTTAATACATATTACTTGTGGACCTGATTTGAAATTAGAAGAATTTGATACAATTGGTAGGACAGTTTCTGAGAATTTAAGCCCAGATTCAAATGTGATTATTGGTGCTAGAATTTCAAAAGATTTTGTTGGAAAGGTTCGTGTGATTACTATCATGACAGGTGTTAAATCTCCTTATGTATTGGGCAAAGGTATTGAAGAGAGTTTTACTCATACTTCAAGAGATATGTCTGAATGGGGAATTGACATTATTGGTTAAATAATTGTTTAAACCACTTTGTTTTTTTATTTTCCTCCGAGGAAACTCGGGGGCTTTTATTTTTAGAATAGGTTTTAGAATTAATTTGGTTTTTTGTTATAGAAATAAATATGTGCGCGTGTTGTTAGTGTTCCATTCCATCTTCTTTTTCCAAACCAAGTTTTTGTTCCAGAATTTATTAAAATATCATAAACTGAAACAACATAATAATCTGCTTTTTGTTTATTTGTTTCATTTTCTGCTTTTGTATTGAGACTTTGATTAGAGGTCTTGTGTATCTCTATAAAATTAGGATTTTTTCCAAGAGGTTCTATATGTTTAATATTTAAAGTCAATTTTTCTAATTTTTGTAGTTCACTTTTGTCTATTATTTGATTATTTTCTTTTTTATATTTTAGATGGATTTTTGAATCTTCTCCAGGATAGTGTCCAAAATGTTTTATTCTTTCCATTTTTTATATATCTTTGGCAATATTTAATCCATATCCTTCAGGCATTCTTCCCTCTAATTTTTCAATAGGTTTCATTCTATTGTTTCCCCATTGATTAAAATATATGAAATTATCTAATTCTCTTTCAATTTTTTCTTTTGGTTTTTCATCTGCATACCCTATTGGAAACATTGCTTCAATGCTGATGTCTTCTGGGATTCTTAATGTTTGTTTAATCATTTTTTCATTAAAATGTCCAATCCAGCAGGTTGATAATTTTTCTTCTGTTAATTTTAACACAAAATTTTGCATTGCAGCACCTGCTTGCTGGTTACAATATTTTTCTCCTTTTTTTCCATATGCATTTGTTGTTCTACTAGAATCAGTTAAGAAGAGAACAACAAAGCTTGTTTGAGATATAAATTCTTGTTCAGACCATTTTGCAATTTTTTTAATTTTTTCAGGATCATAAACTAACATAAATTTTAAAGAAAAGATATCTCCTGCCATTGGAGCATATTTTGCAGCATCTATTGCTTCAAGTATTTTTTTCCAACTTGGGGCTTTTGTTTTATATTTTCTTATGCTTCTTCTTGATTGAATTAACTTATCCACATTCATAAATATATGAAGAAAATAGTATTTATAAGATTAGTGGAATTTTCTTATTTATGCTGGTCCATTTGACCTTGGTTCATGTCTTTCCCAATATGCCTTTAAAAAAGAGTTTAATATTCGCACTTCTTTGTTCTCTGAGGTTTTTATTATTTCTTCTATAAATTTCATTATTTCATTATAATTTTTTCCATCTTCCTGAGAATTTATTCCTGATAAACCAACATTTGAGTAAAGAGCTAAAATATCTTTCAGTCTAATATCTTTTAATATTATTTCTTTATTCTTTTTTAATATATAATTTACATCTAAAAGAGAGTCAGATGTTTGTGCTTTAGAAGCTTCTACTGCTTTTTCAAGGTAGTTCATAAATCTTCATATTCTTATTGAATTTAAATTTAATTGTTTTTGAATGTATACTTTAAAAAATCTAATTGAGAAAACGACCCCGGTAGGACTTGAACCTACGACCTGACGGTCACTGTGATTTGATTAAATCCTAACAGCCGTCCGCTCTAACCACTGAGCTACGAGGTCTAAATTATCTATCCCCACTATTAAGCTATTCTTTAAAATCTTATATTTACTATATAAATGTTTTGGGATAATTACAAATACCTTATACTTCTTGTTTAAATGTTTCATCTTTTTTCTTAAAAGATAGGCTTTTTCTTTACCTTCCCAGGCTGTAGCCTCTATAATTATTTTATTATCTATTAAAAAATCTGGAAAAAACCATTTTTTACCAATTTTAACTAGGGGTTCATATTCATAAGATAGTTTCATTTTGTATAATTTGTTTGCAACTTCTTCTTCAAATTTATTTCTTACTTTTTCTCCTTTTTTTGTTTTATATTTGTAACCGCAAATTTTTTTAAATTTTCCATATTGAATTAAATAGTATTCTTTAGGTTTTTCTTTTTTCATCTTTTTGTGCCATTCTTTTATCTTTTGTATTCCTTTCTTTTGAGCTTTTTTTAAATCTCTTTCGAAAACTCCTTTTTTCTTTTTTGATTTTACACAATTTATTCCTCCTTTTTTTTGTCTCCAATTATTTTCAAAGAATTCTAAATTTTCTTTCTTTATTTTTATTTTTAAAAAATTAATTATTATTTTAAATCTATTTTCTGGCATTGCTTCCAATTTTTCATAATTGTATATTGAAGCCTTAGGTATTCTTGTTATTTTTTCTAGTTTCCTATAACCTCCTGCTTTTATTCTAGCTTTTTTAATAATTTTCTCTTGGTTATCTTTTATCTTAATATACATATTTATACTAGAACATTAATAATTATGAACCTTTCTTAGCTAGTGGGACATTATTTATAAAAAATTTATTTTTTGTCACGTAAGCCCAAATCATGAATTGGTTTTGGTTGCCTTCTTTCTAGAAAAGCATAAACATTTCCATGTTTTGCACCTTTTATTATTGAGATTATTGCTTGAGTAGCAATATCAATATTTTCTGGATTTCCTATAACTCCAACATTGTTGTCAATAACTTCAATATAACAATTTGTTAAAGTTTCTAATGTGTTTAGAGCTTTTCCAGCTTTTCCAATTATTCTTGATTTAATTCTATTTAGATCTTTTTTTGTTGTATGATCCTTTATATTTATTATTTCAAAAATAAAACTTTCTTCTTTAATTGAAATTGCTTCTGCAAATTTAAATCCAAAATTAATTGCATCAATTACTTTTTCTGCAATATATTCATTTTCAGGGTCTCCATCAATATTAATTTCTTTACCTCTATTTGTTATGTTTATATCTAGAATTTTTTCTAATTTCTCTTTATTTTTGATTATTCTTATAAATTTTTGTGAAAGAATTTTTCTCATTTTAATTTTTAAAATTCACTAACATTTGTATCTAGATGACCATTTCTTTTTAACCATTCTATTTGGGCAGGTTTGTATTTTAAAATAACATCTGCTTTTAATTTATCAAATTCCCAAGGTTCTACTATCACAGTGTCTCCAGGTCTTAACCATAGTTTTCTTTTTAATCTTCCTGGAACTCTACATACCCTATCTTTTCCATCTACACAAGATACTTTCATTTTATTTCCTCCATATCTTTCTTCTATAATCCCTATTTTTTCTTCTCCTTTGGGTAAAGGAGCTCTAACCACAATTCTTTCTTCTTCATTAGGTTCTTTAATTGTTTTATCTTCGAATTCATCCATGTTATTTTAATAAAATTAGAGTTTATAAGTTTGGGGGTCAGAGAAATAATTTTCTTAAAGAAGGAGTTTGAGTTAATTTATCTAAATGTTTACTTGCATTAGTTCCATTTAAATTTTGATAATGTATTTCTAATCTATCAAAAGGAAGATGTTCCATTTGTCCTCTTGTCCCAAGAAGCTCTATGTTTCCTACTAATAGTTCTTTAAAAGTTGTTTTATTTATGATTATTTCTAGTTTTTCATATCCAGATTCATTTTTAGAATATTTTAAATCTAAATGTTCTCTTTTAGTGGTTGGTGAAATTTTTGTAGTTATTAACCATTCTTTTATTCCATTAGAAATGCATTTAATAGTTTTTTCAGAGTGTAGTTGTGGAAGATCTGTCTTATAAATATTTATTTGTAGAAACCACCCTTTATTATAAGAGGCTATCATACTTTTAAAAATAAAATTTAGTTTAAATGAATTGTTGTAATCAATTATAATAAAACCAACGAAAACGGAATATCTGCAATTGTTTTTACACCATCCTTGTTAATAATCCCTGTTTCTATTGCTAATTCTATTGATCTTTTTCCTACAATGTTAAAAGTAGCATCTTCTATTCTTAGGGATTTCATGATGGACCTTGTTTCTTCAGATGTTTTTTCTTCACCTTTGTAAAAAGATTCTTTAATATCTAATTGCAAGTTGTCTTGTTCAAACTTTTTTCCAATTAGTTCTTTGTCGCATATTGCAACCACATATCTGTAGGAATCTATTATATTTACAAACATTTTACGATCCTTTTTTTTAGATAAGTTAAAAAATAAAAATAAAAATTTGTTTATTTAGAAGCCTTTTTTAGCTTCACCAGTTGCAATTGCTTTTTCTGCATTGTCTTTTGACATCATGGCGCACATCTTAGTTTTATTACACCTAGAACAGATTCCTTTTGCCATAAATCCACCTTTTGAAGTTTTTTCAATTACTGGATCTTTCATGTCAACACCTTTTTCTTTACATACAACGCAATATCCTTTTACCATTTTTTTCCCTCCTTATTGATTTTAATTGTCCCCATATGTTTCATAGGAAATTTGTTTTTTTAAAGGTTGTTGTATTAGATTTTTCCTCTAATTGGGTGTTTTGCTCCACAGGCAAGGCAATGTAAGAAATTTAATCTACCTTCTTTAATTATTTCTGTATCTGGTTTTTTACATTCTTTGCATAAAACAAATTCATTTACATATTGTTCAATTTTTTGATTTATTTTTTTACTTGGTATTCTGTTGTTTAAAACTAATCTATCTCCTTCTTTTTGTCCAGAAGTTGCTAATTCTTTTAATAGGAATTTTTGAAAATGTTCTGCATCTCTTCTGATTTGTAAAGAAATATGGGAGAAATTCGTTAAGATTGTTTTTTTACCTTCAAAATGTCCTTCTATGTGTGGCATTTCAAATCTTTCACCTTTTCCAATAACTTGTTTAACTTCAGAATAGGCTTTGTTTAATAGTTCTTCGTAGTTTTCCATAAAAACAAGAATTGTAGGTAGTTTTTAAGATTATTGTTCTGTAAGACGATAATATTCTATTCCAAGATTTTTTAAATTGTTTAAAAGTTCTTTTTCTTTTTTTATGTTTAATCTTTCTTTTCTTCTGTTAGTTTCTATTGCAATTGATGCAAAACCAGCAGTTGCAACACCCATTTTCCAATCATATATAGATGCTATGCCGGATATTCCATAGAAAAATGCTTTAATTGGAGTATGTTTCCAGAAAGCCTTGTCAAAAGGATTATAATATCTTATCGCTTTTGTTTCCCTAAGATAGTTATCACATTTTTGTGTCATATTTTCTATTTCATTTGGTTGCGGGGCATTTCCTTTATTTTTGTAAAAATCAACTAAAAGCATAGCTTTTGCAAGGTTTGTATTTATTTCTTTATTAGAATAAATTCTCACTAAATTTTCTTTTCCTAAATCATCTAATCTTGAAATGCTGTGTATACCTTCTTTATCTTGAGTAATTATTGCAACCATATCTTTTTTACAAAAAATGTTTATATAAAGATTATTGTTCTCTAAACTATGATTTTAGATTAGGGGTGAAATTAGAGTATATAAATTTTTATAAATATAGAATTAATGATACTCCTAATGGTAGAAATTGAAAATATTACTCGGAAGGAAGAGAATAAAAAATTGAAAGTTGGGAGAATAAGAGATTTGTCAAGTAAATTTTTTGAAGATCCAAAGTTCATTATTCTTAGTGTTGGCGTGGGGGTTATTGCGCCTTTGAGTTCTGATCCTTTTTTATATATACATTTTTCTTCAAAAAGAGATACAATGTTTTTAAAAGAAATGGCTTTCTATGAACAAACCTATAAATTTGCACAAGCTTATGAGAAAAAATTTAGCATACCTGTTTTGCTTGAGACAGATTATTCTAAACCCTTAGATTTATCCTAAATATCTTAATCTACCTGGTTTTGGTTCGAAGATAATACCTTCTTCTAGTAGTTTTTGAATTTCTTGATTAATTATTTCTGGAGAAGCTTCTCTTGAATTCATGATGATATTATTTGTGTCAATTCCACCTTGTTCTTCTGATTTTTTTATTTCATCTAAAATTTTATCTTTTAAAGCTAAAACTTGTTTTTTTTCTGTCAGAGGAGTTATTTTGGATCTTTCTTTTTCAGCTTCTAATTTTCTTATTAAAAGATACTTTGGATCTTGTTCTCTTATTATTTCAGGTTGAACATAGTTTTCATTATTCCAACTTCTGAGAACTCCAATAACCCCAACTGTCTGTCCTTGAACAAGATCTTTAAATTTATCAACATCATCCCCAAATATTTTTAATCTTATTTGCCCAGAACCATCATCTAAATTAAAAAATAAATATTTTTTTTCACCTTCACTTTCAAATTTTTCAATAATATTTCCAATTAAATTAACTCTAACTATTTTTTTATTTCCTAAAGATAAAAATATGAATTTTTCTTGATCAAACATAGGTTTTCCTAATAAAAGCTCACCTATTCTTAGTTTATATGCTACATTTCTTTTATATTGTTGATCTGTCATGGTTTGAATAAGAAATGGTCTTTTTTAAAGATTTATGAATATTTTTGAGTGGTTTTTATTAAAAATTATTTAAAACAATCAATGTTTGGGTTTTATCTACACCGTCAATTGCCCTTAGTTTATTTATAACAAATTCATTTAATTCTTCAACATCTTTTACCCTAACTTTAATAATTAAATCTGTTCCCCCAGTTACAATTGAAACTTCTTCTGCTCCTATTTTTTTGACCTCTTTTGCAACTTCTTCTTGGGAAATTTTTATTCCATTTGGTAAGGTGTACATTACAGAGGCTAAAATATAACTTAATATTCCTTTGTTTAGTTTTTTATAGTCTAAAATAACTGTATAATTTTTTATTATGCCCAATTTTTCTAATTTTTTAATTCTATTGTGAACAGTTGTTATTGGGATATTAAATTTTTTAGAAATTTGACTAGTTGTTTGTTTGCTGTTTTCCTTAAGTATTTCTATTATTTTTAAATCTTTTTTATCCAAATCCATAAATGGAATAATATTCCATTATTTATATACTTTTCGGCATATATTGTAATATATTCCATTTTTTATGGAATATCTTTTTATAGTGTTATTATTATCAAGTTATATCAAAGCTTAGCTTTGATTAATAAATAAATTGGAGAAAAAAATAAAATGACAAAAAAAACACGAGACGGAATAAGTTTAGAGAAAGTAGTAAAGGTAGCAAGGCAACTAGGACTTTTAGTTAAAGAAGGTTCTAAACATAAGTATCTTTTAATTTATGATGGGATGGTCCCATGTCCAGTGGCTACTTCAACAGATGTTAAGAGAATGGTTGTACCATGGATGAGGAGAGCAACAGGATATGATTCTGGAATTCTTTATTCTTGTTTTAGAAAAGGAAAATTAGGAGGTTTATATTAGGTGATCTAGAGCTTAGTTCTAGTTTTAATTAAATATTGGAGAAAAACAAAATGAAAAAAGAAAGAAAAGAAACAGAAGAAGAAAAGATTGAAATGGCGAAAGAAGCCATAGCTAAAAAGTATCGTGCTTTGTGTGGGGGAAGTGATATGCATTGTGATATTTGGCGTGCTGATGAATTTAGAACCTCTCTTAGTGGAAAAATTATGGCTTATAGGATTCATAGAAAGTATTTTACTCTTCGCCCAGGAGTAAGTGACTATTATCATGGCATAGGTATTTTGGATGTTGGTTCTGGAAAAGAAATTTCTAAAACTCTTATGGACAAATATGACATGGCCGATGCAATTTATCCTAGTTTCAGTTTTTCTGATAAAAGAAAAGAGATTTCAAAAATCTTAAGTGTTTCAGATGAGAGAAAAGTCAAATATCTTACTGAAGATGGTTTAGAACATGTGGTTGAAGTATAGGGAGAATATAAAATGACAAAAGAAAAATATGATGAAGAAATGTTGTATTCTGTGATATATCCTTTAGCGGGTGTTTTTAAAGCAAAACTCGATTCACGAGGATGTAGTTGGGATAGTCGTCAAACGTTGGAAGAAATGTTTGGGATAATTTACAAGAAAGATGAAAAAAAAGTTTATGAATTTTTTTTAGATAGGATTGATAAGTTTGTTAAACCAACAGATTATGGGGATCATATAGAATACTCTGGAGGGGGTCTCTTTTCAACCCTCTCACCTGAACTTATCAAAGAAAGTCTTGATGATGCAATTAGGTGGACTAAATGGTATTATCAATATAGATTGGATTATTGTGATGAAAGTATTCCTTATTATGATTTACTTGAAAAACATCCTCGTTTGAAATCCACTGGTTTAAGAGAGGATAAATTAAAAAAAGAAAGGAAAACATCTGGAAAAAGCGAAACTTTAGAGATAAGAAAGAAAAAGGCTTATCTGGAGATGATCTTTTAAGATCAATTTTTTATTTTATTTTTTATTTTATTACACTTTCTGCACATATCCTCTTCTGGGTTTGAATATTGCACCTTCTTTAGCTAATTTATCAATTGCATCGTCTATTTCACCTGAATTCATCTCGCCTTCTAGCTTTTTTTCAATTTCTTCAATAGGAATCTGTTCTCCTAATGTTTCTCTTAATTCAAATATAATATCTCTTACTTTGAAAATTTTATTTCTTTGAGAAGATTTCATTCTCCCAGTTATTTTATCCATATCTATTTGACCTGTTTCTTCATCATAACCAGTATGTTCTAGATAATATTTTATTATTCGTATTGCTATTTCTGCATCTTTTCCTTCTACTTTTTCACTTAATCTTAATTTAGCAGAAGCCTCAGCCATTCTTATTAGAGAACCTAGTTGCCTTGCAGAAATTGGGATTGATCTCATTTCACTTCTATCTTGCATAGGTTTGTTTCTTAGATTAACATAAAATTGTTTTATTTTTTCAACAGCTTCATTTGTTAATTTTGGATTAAATCTTTGTTTTGAATATGCAATATATTTTCTAAATAAATCTTTATCAATGAGCATCTCTTTTGCTGCTTTTTGATGTTCTGTTAAAATGTGTGTTGCAACTTTTTCATCGTTTATTTTATTTGGCAAATCTCTTAGAGCAAATATAACATCAAATCTATTTATCAATGTTGGAGGCAAATCTATTTGTTGAGGTATACCTTGTGTTGGATCAAATCTCCCAAATTTGGGGTTTGCAGCTGCAAGGATAGATGTTTGGGCCTTTAAACTAGCCTGAATATTTGCTTTTGAAATGGTCACTGTATTATGCAAGATCATTCCATTTGAGATAAATGTATGGTAAGGTTCTATGGTAACATCATAAACCCATTTTATATCTTTGTTTTTGATTTTAGTTACCTTTTTTATTTTCATCCATCTTGCATAACCAAATGCTAATTTTTTAATTCTTAAAAGTTCTTTTTCTATTTCTGAATATTTTTTCAAATTATAATCTGGTTTTTGTTTTAATTTTTTTTCTGCAATTAAAACTAATTTTTGGAGAAAAATTCTTTGTTTTTCAACATTCAAATCTATAGAATGACCAAGGGTTTTATTCATAGAGATATTTAATTTCTTAAAGATTTCACTTATTTTATCTGTACAACCTGGGATAATATCTTTTATTGTTTTATATGTTTTATCTTTTTCACAATATGCTTGCAATTTTTCTTTTTTGTGTTTTGATAAAAAATTAATATTTATTAAAAATTTCCCTAAATTTTCTTGCCCTGAAATATCGAGTCTAAAAACATTTGAATGATTGTCTTTGAATATTGAAGATTGTATTCCAAATCTTAATAATAAATCAGACATTTGTTCTTCTAATTCTCTGTTTTGAGATACAAAGGAGATTCTGCACCCTCCTCTTTTTTGAGATATTACAGAACCATCTCCATCATACAACGCCTTCAATAGATATTTTATATTTTTTTTTGGAAGTTGCATTATTTTTTCTGGAATTCCTTTTTTATCTCCTTTTTCCAATAGATTTTTATCAATTTTATTAAGTTCTTCTAAGATTTTCTTTGAAATAACTCTTACTGCAAATTGATGTTTTCTTTTAGTAATTGTTGGTGTTTTTTTAAATAATATCTCTATACAATTTTTATAGTCTTCAATTAGAGTTTTATCATTGTTCCAAAACTGAATCCCAGTTTTCTTCCCTCTATTTAATTCGTAACATCCATCACTAATATGATATCCTATTAATTTACATAACTCTTTATTTTCTTTTTTATATTTTCTTTCAATTATATTAATTTTTGAAGGAATTGGAAAATACATACCTTTTTTTAAATTTTCAGCAGAAGTTGTGGTAATTTTACCTTGATTAGTTATCCAACAAGGATGTTCGGGAGTTACAGTTATTTCTTTTCCATTACTTAATTCTATTTTTATGAATTGATTTGGAGCAATATGCCTGCTAATTCTTGATGCTTTTATTGGAAAATGATTACTAAAATCTGTTGATAAGAGTTCTATATGGCTTGTTGATAAAATTTGGCAATCTTTCCCATTATATATTTTTTCCTTATTTTCTTCCATTAAATTATCTATAAATTTCCCAATTTCTACACTTTTACCATTAGATAGCATTAATTTAAAATTAGGTAACATGCATTGCTGTTCCATTGCTTCGTGCATTGCACTTCTTTCTGTTGGATCCATTTTTTCTAATTCATCTATTGCAACTAAACCTTTATTTGAAAGAACCAAAGCTCCTGCCTCTAAACTCCACCCTTTAAGATATTCATCTCTAACCACAGAAGCTGTTAATCCTGCACCTGAGGCAGATTTTCCAACAACATATCTTCCTTTTGGAGATATATTTGCCATAAATAATAACATTACACTTTTGGCCACACCTGGATCTCCAATAAGCATAATATGAATATCTCCTCTTGTCTTTTGTCCATCTGTTCTCTTTTTTTGAACACCTCCAAATAATTGTAGAACTAAAGATTCTTTGATTTCATTATATCCCCAAACACTTGGAGCAATACTTTCTGTTAATTTTTCAAATACTTTTGGATCTTGAGATAATTCTAAAATTTGCCTTTCATCTTCTTCAGATATATTTAATTCTTCAAATGTTTCTTCTAAAGGAATTAAATTATTTACTTCAACTGCTAATTCAAATCTTGTTGATAATCCCCCTGTAGATAATGGAACAGGAACTTCTTTTAAAATACCAATAACTTTTACCCTTGCACCTGGTGTTGTTTTTTCTTCCATTTTTGGTTCAACTAGGTCTTCTTTTACAAAAACATTAATTCTTTTTGGTTGTTCTCCTCCAGTTAAATTGTCTGGTGCTTCTTCAACAATTAATCTTTGAGTATCAACCATTTCTTTTGATATTAGTTTAAATCCTCCTCTTCTTCCGCAAGAACATCTTGTGGGTTCTCTGAATTTTTTTTCAATTTGAAGAACAGATATAATTGTTCCACATGAAGGACATTCAAATTTAGCATTTACAACTTGAGGTCTTACATCTGAAGCTTGCCTGATAATTCCTTCAACAACAATAAGTTCGTTTAAATGTTTTGATCTTATGTTTCTTATTTTTACATCTTGACTATCAGACATGTCTCTTAATCTAACTCTTATATTTGCTCCTCTTCCACTTTCTTCAATTGCTAATTCAACTAATCTAAGTGCTTCTTCTGGATTTGCTAATATTTCATCTGCTAAATTGTTTGAGAATTCAGATAATGCCATAAAATCAATAAAAACAACATTGTTTCCAGATTTTAGAGATTCTCCTATTTCTTTTTTATAATAATCAATAAATCCTTTTGCTTCTATTAAAAGTTCTTCTTGTTTAGATGATTGTTGATTTAGAGCTTCTTCTCTTTGCGGAACATCCTCTTCTTCCATAAGAAATCATGGTTAATTGCATTTTTATATATTTATGTAGATTGAAAAGTAGTTTTAGAGAAAAATGATTATTCTTGGGTAGTGAAGTTATTTGTAAATGTTTTTTCTATGGCCTATTCTTAAAATCTGTATTGTTTTTGTTTTTTGATTAAAATCAAAAATTATTCTATAATCTCCTGCTCTTAATCTAAATCCTTGTTCTCCTTTTAATTTTTTAAATTGTTTTTTTCTTGGTTCTTCTGAAAACTCTTTGATGAATTTGATTATTCTTTGAGTAATAAAAGGTTCTGTTTTATTTAAGAATTCTAGAGCTTTTTTATCCCAAATTATATTATAGCTCATTTTACTCCAAACATTTTTTCTACTTCTTCATGAGTGTAAAATTCTCCTTTAGAAATTCTTTTTCTTGCTTCCGATACTTCTTTTTTAGTTTTTGTATTAAGTTCCATATGATCTTCTAGTAAAAGCCAGATTATATCATTATAAGTCTCTCTTTGATGAAGTTTCATTTTATCTAACATTGATTTTACATCTTGAGTTATTTTTATTGTTGTTTCCATATACTTTAGTATACTGAAGTATACTATTTAAGGTTTTTTATTAAGTGTTAGATAAATTCACTTTTTATTTGTTAGTTTATTGATTGTTTCGAAAGCAACTTGAAAATCTTTTTTGTCCAAGATAATTAAATGCTCTGAATGACAGATCATAGAATCAATAATGCTTATTTCATTGTTTGCTAGTTCCTGGGAGATTAATGCAAAAACCCCAGGAATTTTTGTGACAATTTCAGGATAGATTAGGTTTATTTCACATAAGTCTTTACTTCTATTTAAAATGTTTTTTGCATTAATTTTATTTAGAATTTTGTCATAGTTTTTTTCATCAAATATTAGTTTAATGTAAGTTTCTAGTTCAAAAATCCTAAGTATCTCTCCTGCTGAAAAATTTACTAACTCATAGATTAGGCTTATTTCTTTTTGGATGTTTTGATGCTTTTGAATTAAACAACTAGAGAGTTTATTTCTCGTTAATACTTTAGTTTCTTTTAAAAGATCATAAATCTTTTTTTGGTTTTGATATCTTACTGGTGCGTTTTCATATCTTCTAATCGCACTTATTATTGCATCCATGTTTTTTTCCATACGGTATTCTTTAGAAATTTTACGTGCCAATGAGCTTATATTAATTAAATTCTCATACAACATTTTCTTGATGCTTATATCATTATCAATGTATGAATGTACTAATTTGTGTATATTTGTCATAAATTAGGTTAATTTGTCTTTATTTATATATTTTACTATTTTATGTCAAAAGATATTTAAGGAAAATGGCTTTTGATGTTTAGTTAATGGAGAAAAGTGAAATGAAAACATTGATGTTGCATGTCAGAAGTTTTGAAGTTGAAGTTGTTAAGTTAGCCACTAGGCCGAAAGGAATTAAACCAGAGAAACTTAATGATAAAAATAAAAAGCAGGTCGTTAAAAACGCTATTCTTTGTTTCATTTGTGTTGAAAAAGGAGATTTTTTAGAAAAGAATTCTAAAACTCTGTTTAGTGAGATCATAAGTTTTGTCAATGATGTTAAGCACAATAATGTTGTAATCTTTCCTTTTGCGCATCTATCAAATAAACTTGCTAATTATAAAGAAGGGATTAAATTTTTTGACCTGTTAGAAAAAGAATTGAAGAATAAAGTCAATATCTTTAGATCTCATTTTGGTTCAGATAAAGAGTGGAAAGTAGATGTTTACGGGCATATTGGGGCTGTTAGATTTAGGGAATTTTAGATTTTGTGCTTTTTTTAAAATAGAATTCTCTTTTAAATTGTTTTTTATTTTTTATACCCTTTCAAAGCTTTTTTCACATTCTTTAGAAGTTGTCTCATAGATTCTTCTAATTGTTCTTTGTTTTTTGTACCTGTGCACACTAATTTACCATTTGAGAATAAAAGGAAAGTTGCGTTTGGTTCTTCTAATTTGTAAACTAAACCTGGAAATTGTTCAGGTTCATATTCTGTATTTTCCATTTCTAAAGCTAAGAAATTCAAATTTAAGCTTAGATTTATTGTTCCAGAAGCAACAATATTTTGAACTGTTATTTTTGGTTGAATTGTAACATTTACATTTATTTTTCTTAATTGCTTTATAACTTCTTGAATAACTTGTTTAACTTGAGCAACTGATTTTGTACCTGTGCACACTAAATTTCCAGATGAAAATACTAGAACAGCTGATTTTGGTTCTTTAATTCTTAAAACTAATCCTGGAAAAGTTTCTGGATTATATTCTGTGTTTGGTTGTGTTCTTGCTAATTTTGTTAATGGAACAGGTTTTTCTAAAGAAGTTGTAGCTACAATATTTTGAATTTTATATGTTGATTCTTTATTAGAAGTTTTAGGAGTCTTAGAAGTTTTGGCAGTTTTTACTGCTTTTTTAGTAGTTTTTTTCGCAACCATTAGTTTATAAAGAGAAAAGGTGGTTTATAAAGGCTTCGAAGAGAATTGTTTTATAATACATATATTTTTAAAAAGTATTCTTAGATTGAATCCTCATGAACATTTCGAACTCAGATTATTTAGATCTTTTAATGCAATTTGAAGAGATTAATATTAACGAATCTGAATTTAAAAAAACGATTTATGGGAATCCTTTTTCTTCAACTTCAATATTTAAAATTTTGAAAGATGAATATAAATTAGTTTTTGAAGATTTCCCGAATGGAGGGTTTTGTAATTTTATAACTAAATTAATTAGGGTTTCTAAGAATATAGGAGGTTTTCAAAGAGATGTTACTATTTGCCATGAGGCCGTTCATGCATTTTATGGTTTTATTTCTTGGGATTTATATATGGATTTAGAAGGTTGTAAAAATAATAAAATTATGACTGAATTTCTTGCAAGGAAAATTAGATCTTCTCCAGAGTGTTTGGCTTCTATCTTAGAGGGATTTAATGTTCCTTCTGAGATTTATGATGAAAGTAGTTTATTAGCTAATAATTTGAGAAGTGAAGTTCAACTTTATTTCCCTTTTTTGAAAGATTTTATTCCCCCTTTTGTTATGATGGACTTTTCTAATTCTGAGAAATATCGAGACATTGCTGAATATTTTTAATCTTTTCTTTTAAATTTTTTATTAATATATTCAACTAATCCAC
This sequence comes from Candidatus Woesearchaeota archaeon, assembly GCA_964507595.1. Classification (GTDB taxonomy): domain Archaea; phylum Nanobdellota; class Nanobdellia; order Pacearchaeales; family GW2011-AR1; genus EX4484-71. The sequence continues at coordinate 22,486 of CAZDPO010000001.1, read as the reverse complement.
TTGCTTTTAGTTCAGATGTTGAAGGTCCTGCTCTAATATAAAATTCTTCATCTTTTCCGTCTTTTAAAAATACAGGTCTTTTGCTGGTATCACATTCAATTCTCATTATAGATTTTTTCTCAACTGTTCCAACTTGAAAATCCATTAGAGAAAGATGTCTTTTTCCAATTTTTTGTTTTATTAAATTCATTAAATGTAAATTAAATTTATCTTCATTAGGAAATTTATCATTTTCAATGCCAATTACTTCTTTATCATCAGATACCCCAATTAGTAATGTTCCTCCGTTAGTGTTTAAAAATGCAACAATTGTCTTCAATATATTATCTTCTATTTTTTTATCTACTTCATTTGTATGAAGATTTGTTCTTAAAGTTGATTTGAATTCTAATTTTTCACTTTCTCCTTTTTTAATTAATTCTTTGATGTCATTTGAAAAATCATCATTAATTTTTAGTTTTGGATTTGATTTCTTTAAAAGTGTGATTAAATTATTGAAAATATTTGAATGTGTTCTCATATATAAGTATCCTAAAAGTGATGCAATTAAAGATCCTACTAAGACATATGTTAGGTTCATCATTGTAAATGAATATACTCCTGCACTAATATCTTGGCCTAAAGATAATTTTAAATAATATTTTGCTAATTCAAGTATAACTCCAAAAGCTACTGCAAAATTAAATGAAAATAAAATTACTAAAAAATAATTCTTTTTTATTTGATTATTTGAATATAAAAATAATAATATTGTAAATCCTATAAAGCCTGTAGCAACTCCGAATATAATTGGAGCTATAATTCCTCCGATTTTTCCTAAGAATAATGTTATTATTACAAATATTAATAATATAAATTCAAATTCTTTTGGAATTGTTAATTTCGAACTTTTCTTAAGTATTTGTGGAACAAACATTAAAATAAGTAAAAATATGTTTGTTGAAGCAATGTGCCAAAGGTGAAGATTTATTGCATTTATTATAGATAATACAAGTATAAGTTTTATTGCTAACATTAAATAATTTTGATATTTGAATATGTCTTTTAACACTTTTTTCATAAAAACTTAAGGGTTTTAGATATTTTATAGGTTTTTATTTACATCTCATTATGCCTTTTTACTATAATTATACTTATAACTTGTGGGGGGATATATATTTATGATGGCGCTTGAGGATAATCTGAAAAAAGAACAATTTAAAGAAGGGGATTGGGTAGAAAACCCAGATTCAGAGGGTGAATTTGACAGGTTCATTAAAATAGATGAGATTTGGATTAATAGTTATAATGGGGGGAGTTTAACTTCTGGACAAAATATTAGAAAAGTAGAGGAATTTGAAGTTAAAACATATTTTATAAAAAAAGTTAAAGAATATGAAATAAAACATTTCCCTAAAAATCTTAAATCTCAATATTTTAGAGATTTATTGAAAGAATATTTTGGAGAATAATTTATATTTTTGCAATTTTCCAAAGGACTTTAAAATAATTTTTATATGATTCTGCAATATCTTTATTTTTTATTAAAAGTATTTTTGGTTTTTCTTTTGCAAGATGTATTGAAACATAATTTCCAAAAATAACTGTCGTGGCTTCTGCATTTACATTTGAATACCTTGATTTTATTATGCTTTGTTTTGTTACTTCATGGTCCCTATATTTTTCTTGAAGAATCATTTTCCCAGAGTATTCTCCTTTTTTTAGAGCTTTTGCCATTGCTTGGATTTCGTAAAGTTGTTCATATGCTCTTCCAGTTCCTCCAAATGAAAGAAAATGTTTATTTTTGAAGATTAATCCAAAAAGAGTTCTTAGACCTTCTTTACCTTCTAGAACTTTTATTTCATAAGAAATGGGATTTTGCTTTTGTATTTTATTTAAATCTATGATTAAATCTTTGATTAAAAATTCTTTTTTCCTTATTTGATTTAATAGATTTTCTGGATTTTCTGCTTTGAAAAACTTTTTATTTTCTTTAATTATATATGAAATTAGTCCTTTTTCTATAAGGTTATTTAGTAAAGAGTATGTGAGGGTCCTATCTAGAGAGACTTTCTTAGAGATTTCATTTGCAGAAAGTTCTAGAGTCTTTAATAATTCTAAATATACTTTTGATTCATTTCTTGTTAATCCTGCTTGACTTAGTTTTTCCTTTAGTTCTTCCATTTTGTTGTTAGTTAATATAACAACTAAAGTTTAAAAGGATTTTTGGGATAGGAAAAGAATGGATTTAAAAAATAAATTAGAAAATATAATTCTCCCTGGAATCGGAGTTTTATTAGGAGGGATTGTGGGGACTATAGATGTTTTAACAACTGGATTACCCTTTTTATCTGGATATTTGGAATTAACTTCTTTAACTACATTTGATTTTACTCATAAGGCTTTTGATGTTAGGTGGAAAACTGCCATAATTGGAAATTTGAGTTATTTAGTTGGAGTTGTAATCCCATTTGGAATTAAATATTCCGAGGGAATTTATGGTTTTGTTGAAGAGGTTTTGAAATGAATGGGGGGTTTGAAGAATATTTTCGTGTTAGATATTATTCTACTGCGATTGCAATGCTTTTGATGGGGGTGGGGGCGATTATTTATTTGTGGGTTAAAGATGATAAAGAATGGAAAGAAAAAACTTTAGAAAGAAAAATTGAACAAGAAGTTATTAATTATTTTGATAAAGATTCAAATGGATTAAGTTATTCTGAAGATTATGAAATTAAAAGTGCCATGGGAATTCACGACAGTTCTTTGATTTATAAACCAACTTTAAAAGATTGGGAAAAAGCATATAATAAGATTATTGGAGATTTAAATAAGCATTAACCATATTTGTAATTTTTAGATCTTTGGGAAACAAAATCTTTTTCAATTTCTTCTAGGGTTGCAATTTCCTTAGGTGTTTTATCTTCTCTTAGTCTTAATATTCTTGGAAATCTTAATGCCCATCCAGATTTATAGTTAGTAGATTTTTGAATATCTTGATAAGTTATCATAACAACAATCTTTGGTTTTATTTGTACTTGTTTGTTTTTTTCTCCTGTTATTAAAGGAGTTAATAATTCTGTTAGTTTTTGAAAAGTGATTTTATTATCTTCTGTTTCCTTTTCACCAATTCCTGTTCCAACCTTTCCTATTTCTAAATATTCATTATCTTTTTTACAAGAGAGAATAAAAGAAGATAACCAACCAGATCTTTTACCTTTTCCCCACTCTGCCCCTGTAATTACTAAGTCCAGATCTTGATCTTCTGGTTTTATTTTTAACATATGGCCAACTCTTCTTCCTGGTTTGTAGGGTGCTTTTAAATTTTTTAACATAACCCCCTCTTGATTATTTTTTAAAGCTTTTTCATAAAAATCTTCAATTTCTTTTTGATTTGAAGTAATTATGCTTTTTGAAGCAATTAATTTGTAAGGATGATCTGTTATGATTTTTCTTATTAATTCTGCTCTTTTTTTAAATGGAATGTCTAGTTGAGGTTTTCCATTATAATATAAAATATCAAATATATTTACTTCAATTGGAAGTTTTTCTTGTAATTCTTTTATATTATATTTTCTTCTTATTCTTTGAGATATTGCTTGAAAATCAGTATATTTTTTTGTTTTTTTATCATATCCTACTGCTTCTGAATCTAAAATAAATGAAGTTCCCTTAACAAATTCTTTTATGTATTTTTCAACTTCTGGAAATTGTTTGGTCACGTTTTCTAAACTTCTTGTGAAGAGAGTTACTTTATTATTTATTTTATGAATTAAAAGCCTAAATCCATCATATTTATATTCAACTGCTAAAGGGGTTCCCAATTGTCGAAATGCATCTGGAATATCTTTTGCTTTTTGAGCAAGCATAGCTTTTATTGGTTTACCGACCTGCAATTCTATTTTTTCTAAATCTTTAATTTTCTTTTTTCTAGCAATTTTAAATACTTCTGCTAAATCATTTGATCTGTCAATTGCTTTTTGTAAATCTTCATCATATTTTTTATTATTTTTAAAAAAAGCTTTTAACATAGCATATTTTATTGTTGATTCTTGAACTCCAATTCTTAAATCTCCAATTAAAGTTCTTATCAGATAGAGTGCTTCTTTTGGATCTGCAGAAGTCAATAATTCTGTTATTAATGAGAGTTTTTTTTCAATTGTTCCTTTGCCTTCTAGTTCTGGAAGCTTCCTTAAATTTAATATGACTTTATCTGTTGTTATTACTTGCGAAGCTAATGTTGTTTGAGACTTATTTGAAGTTAATCTTTCAGCAACCTGCCCTAAATCCCCTATCTTTTTCCATAATACAATAACTTTGTTTGTATCTGTTCCTGTTGATTTTGAAATTGCTTTAATTGCAATTTGATTTGAGATTCCAATTCTTCTTTCATCATAATCTGGATAAATGTTTCCTTCTAAAAGATAAAGTATATCTTCGTCTTTTTCATCTAAATCTTCTAAAAACTTTGAGAGGATATCTATTTTTTCTAAACGTTTTGTAGTAGAATCTAATTTATCATAAAGGTTTGCTAAAAGTTTATATCTCATTTTTTATGTTTATGTTCGTGATATTTAATTAATCCAAATATTGAGGTAATTATGAAAATTCCTTGTAAAATTATGAATATTAAATCATTAATATATATACTGTAAATTTCTAAACAAATTCCTCCGAGCACTAGTAAAGGATAAACATATCTTTTTCTAAATCTTTTTTTTGAAGATACAAGTAAAGTCCCAGTTATTATGAAAAGTAGGCCTAGGATAGCAATTATTTTGTAAATCATCTCTTCCATTAATTAATTAGGGATTATTTGTTTTTAAGATTTAACTTTTCCACAACCCATGCAGATTACAATATGCTCGTGCTGAAATTGGTGTGAAACAAAAGTCTGCTTCTGGTTCTTGTCCTGGTTTTAAGAAAATTTTTGCTGTTTGCCCTTTTTCATCTGTTGCTTCAATAAATTCAATATAATGTTCGTCTGTCATAGGGTGTTCTACTGAACCAATAATTACTTTGTTTCCTTGAATTATTGGAACATGTTTTTCTTTAGAAGCATCCACAGTATTTTCATCTTGCAAGTCCATTGGTTGACCGCAACATACTAATTGACCTGGCCCCTCGTGAAGAACTTCCACGATGTTTCCACATATTTCACATTTGTATATTTCTTTTTGATTTGTCATTTTAATTTCTTTAACATTTTTGGTAGGGATTTAAACCAATTCCAATGAGATATTATATGTAATGCAATTAATATTATAAATATTACTCCAAAAAATTTATGAATTTCTCTATTAATTTCTATACCTATTAATAATAATATCAGAAATGTAAAAAGCAAGGAATTTAAAATAATCCTTAATTTTATAGTCATCATTTTAATAATTTTCACAAAGTATTTCATAATATGCTTGGGGATGTTTACAAGCAGGACATTCATCTGGAGCATCTGGGCCCTCATGAACATAACCGCAATTTCTACATTTCCATTTTACAGATTGATCTTTTTTGAAAACTTTATTCTTGTTTAGGTTATCTAGCAATTTTCTGTATCTTTTTTCATGTTGTTCTTCAACTTCTGCAATTTCTTTAAATGAATTTGCAATTTCTTTAAATCCTTCTTTTCTAGCTATTTTTTCAAATTCAGGATAAATTTTAGAATGTTCTTCTAATTCTCCATTTGCAGCAGCTAATAGATTATCTTTTGTTGTTGATATTTTCCCAGCAGGATACATTGCAGTAATTTCAACAGCTTCTCCTCCAGATTCTTTTAAATATTTAAAAAATATTTTTGCATGTTCTTTTTCATTATCTGCTGTTTCTGTGAAGATTGCAGATATTTGTTCATAACCTTCTTTTTTTGCAACAGATGCAAAATAAGTATATCTATTTCTTGCTTGGCTCTCGCCTGCAAAAGATTTTAATAGGTTTTTTTCTGTTTCACTTCCTTTTAATTTCATTTTAATATAAAACTTGTTTAATTTTTAAGTGTTTTGGACCATTTTTTATTCTTTAAGTTTCCTATAATCTTGTTTGAATACATCGGTAGATCTTTTAATATAATCTAAACCTTTTGAAGAAATATGGTAATAATAATCAGTTTCATCTTCTTCGTCTTCTGGATGTTTTATTAGAATCAATTTATTTCTTTCTAATCTCTCTAGAATTTCTAAACTTGAATTTTTATCAAATCTAGTATTTGGCACCCCTTCCTTATTATTTCTTTTTAATAAAAGCAATATACTCAAGGCATATTCATGATCTTCTTCTTCGATTTTTTCTAATTTCATTTTATTTACAACCTCAAATGATATTTAAGAATTATTTAATTATAATTTGTGCTTTTTTCTTACACCTTCATTTCTAGAAGTTCTTCTATTTCCAGCTCTTACAGAAGGTCTAACTTTTGAAGTTGGATGTTTGTTTCTTAATCCTCTTGATTTCTTTGCAGCACTTGTTAAACCTCTCATTGTTCTTTTTTGGTTTTCAGGTTTGCAAATCCAATTTATTGTAGAATCATTTTTTATTTCTGGCATTTGTGGGTCTACACAAATAACTTCATAAAAATAATGTTGGCCATCTTTTCCAATTAAATATGAGTTTAAAACAACTAGATTTTTGAATTTCTTTTCAACTCTTTGTTCTGAAATCCACTTATAATTCATCTTTAAGTTTTTTCTAATGTGCAATCTTTTTGATCTTCTTCCTTTATTTGGTCTTTGTCTTTTATGTCCTCCTCTTTTTATTCTAACTCTAATAACTACAAATCCTTTTTTTGCTTTATATCCTAAACCTCTTGCTCTGTCTATTCTTAAAGGTTTTTCAACTTTTGTAAAAACATCTGAAGCTCTCCAATCAATCATTCTTTCTCTAAGTGTTTTTTTCTCTGGTTTTTTCCAAGCTTGTTTAACATAATAATACATTCCTTTAACACTTTTAGAATGAACTTTTTCTTCTTCTTTTGCCTTCTCTTTTTTCTTAACTGGTTTTTTTAGTTTAATTTCTGTTGATTTCTTTTCTGTCATGTTTATTTGAGAAAGAGTTGGTTTAAAAAGGTTTTGTGAACAGTTCTTAAATATATACTTGATATTGTACTATTACTAAGGTTTCTTTTTGAGGGTATTTTAGAGTGCTTCCTTCAATAAATGCTTCATAACTAATTATTTTTTCAATTTTCCAATTTTTGATTTTTACTTTTTCATTTAGTTCATCTTGTATAGCTTCTCTTACAGCCTTACGATCTGGATTTATATTATGAAAGGCAAGCCTATAGCTTCTTATTCTTTTTTCTAGATTTTTTTCTTTATTTATCATTATGATTTTGTTTATTGGAGTTTATTTATAATTATTCGTATTTTGAAGAATAAAATGATCCTGCTCGGATTCGAACCGAGGACCCCCGCCTTTCTGAAACCCACCATAGATGGAGGGAATTAGACATTCAACCGAACATCGAATTTATCAGAGCGGTACTCTAACCAGACTGAGCTACAGGATCTCTTAAAATCTAAATGCTATGAGTTATTTAAAAGTTTTGCGGCTTAGATTAATTATGCTTTTGCATCTAATTCTAAAGAAATTTTTCCTTCTGAAAGAATATATTTTAATAATGGGAGATCAATTGAGATTGTTTTTTCATATGCTTTGTTTTTAGCTATTGCTTTTACTTCAATGCCTTTTTCTATTTTTATTATAGATATATCTTTAATGGATTCTACTCCTGGAACATCTAATTCATAAGTTAATTTATCTCCTATTCTTCTGACTTGTGTTTTAGGTTCTTTTTTATTTAATTTTTTAAATTTTTTTAAACTTTCTGCAGAAAAATTTATTGGAAGTGTTTTTGTTGGGATATTTTCTTTTTGTTTTCTTGGTTGTGTTGAATTAATTATTGGCGTGATTTCTTTTCCATTTACCATTAATCTTATTTTGGTGTTTGGTTGGTTTTGGTTTTCTTGGAATGATTTTTGCATTTCTTTTTCAAGCATTTTCATAGTACCCCCTAACATTTTATTTAAAATTCCTCCAGAAATTTTATTCATTATAGAAGGCATCTCTTTATCAATTAAATTGTTTTTTCCAAGTAGCCCATTACTTCTTTTAGAGTTCCCAAGATTATATCCACAAGTAGGACAGTAATCATAATTTGATTTTATTTTTTCTTCACAATTTGGGCATCTTTTTTTATGTAACATTGTTTTTATATTATGGCTGCTTATTTTAAAAAGGTTCGGGTTTAATCTTCTTGCATATAATTTTTAATTGAAGCTATTTCGTGAGCATCTTCCATAAGGGTTGGCTTTAATTCTTTTATTACCAGGTGTTTTAATGCTTTAAACCCTTTGAATTTTTGTTTGTGTTTAATTTCCCTTAATTTTGGAATAAAAAAGAAGACTGCAATCATTCTTGCGAAACTTCCAATAATAAAAATTAAGATAATTGGTTCTATCCAAGAAGTGTTTAGAAATTCCAATAATCCTGCTGATATTAATCCACCAACTATTGCACCAATTCCAATAGATAAATTCATTAGACTTATTGCATTTGCTCTTTTAGTTTTAGAGTTATTATCATATACAAAGTTTGTTGAAGCTAAGATAAATCCGTACCAGCTAATTCCACCAATAATTCCTGGAATTAAAAATAAATATAGTTTTGATGAAGAAAGTATCCAAAGAATAGGTGTCAAAGGTATAAACATGGTTGCAATTGCAATTACCCTATAATTTCCATATTTGTCTGCTAATTTTCCCCATAAATTTAATGTAAAGATTGAGAAAATCATTCCTGCCAAGGAAATTATAATATATATTGGATAATTAAATCCAAGATTTCTTAGCAAATATATTGCAACTAATGGAGAAGTTATTCCTACACTTAATGAAAAAAGTCCTCTAAATATTATGAATTTCCCAAAATTTGTTTTTCTTAGTTCTTTGAAAAAAGAACGTATTTTGAAGGTATTTTGTTTTTTAGATTTTGGTTCATAATGTTTATTTAAAATTCTTACAGAATAAACTCTTGTTATAAATGCTATCATAAAGAATAAAATAAAGCCAATCATCTCTAGTTCTTTATTTTTAAAAAATTCCAATATAAATGATGCAATTATTGTTAGTATAATCGACATAAATGTTAAAATTGTTGAACGTTTTGCCCACCATCTTCCCATATATTTTTGATCTACAACTTCTCCCATCCAAGAAAACCATGCAGGATGCCCTATTCCCATTGAAGATAATACAATAAAAAGATCAATAAGAATTAAAAGTGGAAGATATTCTGTTGCAATTCCTTTTAAATATAAAAATCCAATTAAAGCCATTAATAAAAATCCAAGTGAATTAATTAAAACAGAAGTTGAGACAATTTTCTTTCTAGAGATTTTATTTAAGATTTTAACTCCAAATATTTGAGTAACAAAAGACATATTCCACATTGCATTAATTAATGCAACCATGGGGTTTGAAGATCCAATTGCAATTGCAAAAGGAGCTATATAATGATCTCCAAATGCTTGTCTAAATGTCCAGAATATACCCTCTTTAATAGAAAGTCTTCGGGTTTTATGCTTTAGTTCTTCAATACTTAGTTTTTCTTTTTTCTTCACCATCTTTTACATTTTATTATATATTTTTTATTTGATAAATGTTTATATATTTTCTTTGTTTTCTTTTTATATGAAAGAAAGAACATTTAGAAGACCAAGTGTTAAAGAAATTTTTAATTTGCAAGGTATTGAAAGTCCTAGAGCAATAACTCCTGAGAAATTGGGAGAATTTCTTGCTCAAGAAAAATTTATACTTGCTGGAGATTCATATGCTCAAGCAGTTGAAACAATTGAAAATTTAGATTGGTCTGCACCAGGAATAATTATTTTACCACAAAAATTTATGATTTCTAGAATAAGTTCTGATTTTGGAATAAAATCCTTAGAAGATTTAGTAAAAATCGACAATGTAAGGGTTTTAAGAAACATCTCAAATTTAAAAAATCCTCCAGGAGTTTTAACTAAAGCTTTTTTAAGAAATTATCAAATTATCCCTGAAAATTTAATTAAATTAGCAATTGAAGAATGTGATGTTGAAAATCCTCCAATCGGCTTTTACTGGACTAGAAGGGATAAACATTTTTCTGCAACAACTTGGTTACGTTCTTTCACAGGTGCTGAAATGCAAGCTATGAAATCTAAAGGAGATTTTTCTGGAAAAGTTTTAGATAAGGTCCCCTATGGGAAAAACTTAAGAGTTAGAGTCAATTCAAGAACAGAAGAAGGAATTGCATATGAATTTACATTAAGTAATTTACCGATGCATAAGGCAAGAGATCCTGAGAGATTTGCAGGATGGGTTGATATAGAGCATAATTCAAATGACCCAGATGTGTCATATAGGGGAAAAGAACATCAAAAGAAAGCTTTTCCTTTTTTCTTTTGGTCTGCTTCAACTATTTTTTCTTTTTATGATGCTATGAAATATGTTGGGAAACATCCACATTGGAACCAATTTCAGATAAATCCTTTTCCTATCCCTGTTGATGAAAAAATGGTGGATTTTACAGATACATTAAGATTAAAATGTTTAATTGTGGAAAAATCTTCTAGTGAAGGATATTGGGTAGATGTGCTAAATAAAACAGAGATTGATAAATTGATTGGAGCAAGAACTGTTTTAAGAGGATATAATAATTGTTGGTATCATTGGGGAAAGAAAGATTTAGATTTTTTATATAAACCTAAAGATTAGTTATCTTTAAATATTTCTTAAAATAACTCTTATTATGGCAAAGAAAACATTTTATATTACAACAACAATTCCCTATGCAAATGCCCCTCCTCATATTGGATTTGCTTTGGAACTTGTAGAAGCAGATATTTTGGCTAGGTGGAACCGTCTTCTTGGAAAAGATGTTTTCTTTTTAACAGGAACAGATGAGCATGGAGTTAAAAATTATCAAACAGCAAAAAGACAAGGGCTTTCTCCACAAGATTTTGTAGATAAAAATTCAGATTTATTTGAAGCACTAGCAAAAGAATTGAATATCTCCCAAAATTATTTTATTAGAACCACGGATCAAAAAAATCATTGGCCAGGTGTTGTTCAGATGTGGAAATTATTAGAAAAAAGTGGAGATATTTATAAGAAAAAATATTTGGGATTTTACTGTTCTGGTTGTGAAAGATTTGTAACAGAAAAAGATTTGGTTGGAGGCAAATGTCCTGATCATCCAAAATTAGAAATTCAAAAAATAGAAGAAGAAAATTATTTTTTTAAATTAAGCAAGTATTCAAAAAAAATAACTGAATTAATTAAAGCAGATAAATTAAAAATTCATCCTAAGAAATGGAAAAATGATTTTTTAAGTTTAATTAAAGAGGGTTTAACAGATGTTAGTTTTTCTAGAAATAAGGAAGTTCTTCCGTGGGGAATTCCTGTTCCTGGAGATAAAACTCAAGTAATGTATGTTTGGTGTGATGCTCTTACAAATTATTTAACTGGTGTAGGATATCCAAATAAAAGGTATGAAAAATTTTGGCCTGCAGACTTGCATGTTGTTGGAAAAGATATGTTAAGATTTCATATAGGTATTTGGCCTGGAATGTTATTATCTGCAGGATTGGCTTTACCTAAAGAGGTTATCGTGCACGGCTTTTTGACAGTAGATGGTAAAAAAATGTCTAAATCAACAGGAAATGTTGTTGCTCCTCTTGAACTTTTAAAGAAATACCCTGCAGATAGTATAAGATATTCTTTATGTCGTGCAACTCCTTTTGGAGATGATGGTGATTTTTCTGAAAAAGCTTTGATTGATAGACATAATAATGAACTTGCAAATAAACTTGGAAATTTAGTTAGTAGGGTTTCTAGTTTAATTGAAAAAAATGGTGTTGAAAAATGTGAAAATAAACTTTTGAAGAAATTAAAATTAAAAGAAATTGAAAAATTAATTGAAAATTATGAATTAGATAAAGCTTTGAATGAAATATTTGCATTTATTGATGTTTGTAATGAATATGTTCAGAATAAAAAGCCATGGGAAACTAAAGATAAATTTATTCTTTATGAAGTTGCAGATTCTATTAAAGCAATTGTAATTTTGCTTTGGCCTTTTATGCCTGAAACATCTGAGAAAATTGCTAAACAATTTGGATTTAAAATTGAATTTGATAATGTTAAAAAACAGCTTTTAGAGAATAATAAAATAATTAAAGGAGATATTTTATTTAAGAAAATATAAAATGGTAGAAGGAATAGCACAAGTTAATTTTGAAGATTGGAGTAAATTAGATTTAAGAGTTGCACAAATAAAAACTGTTGAAGAAATTGAAGGTGCCGATAAACTTTACAAAATTGAATTAGATGTTGGGGAGGAAATAGGTGAGAGAACAATTTGTGCTGGATTAAAACCATATTATTCTAAAGAAGATTTAATTGGAAAGAAAATAATTTATTTTTCTAATTTAAGTCCAAGAAAAATGAAGGGAATTGAATCTCAAGGAATGCTTTTAGCAGCGTCAACTTCAGATCATGAAAAAGTTATTTTAATTATACCTGAATCTGATATTGAAGTTGGAAGTAGAGTTGGTTAAAAAATATAGTACAATAATCTTTAAAAATAAACCTCTCAATAAATTTTTATGGAATTAGAAGATAATCAATATATTTTATATATGGAAGAGATTAGCTCAAATGAACGAATAATGATTGGAGGATATGAATATGCAATTACATCAAATTTAATTAAAGAAACCCATCCTCTAAAAAGAATTGTTAGTAAAAGTTTAATTCATTTAATGCTTCAAACAGATATGTTATCTAAAGATGAAATTGAGATTTTAAGCGATCTAGCTTATAGGGGAAAAGTTCTTAGCAAAGGAAACGGAAGAGAGATATTAACTTATTTTGAGAAAGGAGTTGGTAAATTTACTTTAAGAAAAGTTCGTAAGTTAGCAGTATTTCAAGGTAAAAAAATCTCTACAAAAATTCAAAAATTAGATATTGGAGATTTTTTAAGAGGATAAATATATTATATAAAGTATATTCTTTAATATATATCTTTGAATGTATATATTCTAGTATCCTTTTCGTTTAAACATTCTAATCCAAATTGGATGTCTGTCTTTTCGAGAATTATAATCTACACCAATTAATTTAGCTGCAATTTCTTTATATGCTCTGGCTGAATTTGATTTTGGGTGCGTATGGACTAAAGCATCTTTAAGATTTAAGGCTTCTTGTACTGCAGAGTCTTCTGGTATACTGCCTAATATTGCAACTTCTAACATGTCTTTTACAACTTCTGGTTGCATTTCTGATTTATTTTTTTTAACTCTTGTGATAATTATTCCCTTAACATGTATTTTCTTTTCTTCTGCTAATTTTATTGTTTTAAGAGCATCTGTTATTGCAGGCATTTCAGGATTTGTGATAACAATTAATTCATCTGCTATTTCAATTGCAGATATTGCTTCTTTTCCTAATCCAGCAGCACTATCTAAGATAATATAATCTCCTAATAATTTGAATTCTTTTTTTAATTCTTTTAATTTTTCTGGTTTTATTCTTTTAAGTTCTTTTAAAGATAATGAAGAAGGCATAATTTTTAATCCAGATTCATGCTCATAAACTGCTTCATGGGGTTCTGCTTCTCCAAACAAAAGATCATTTAAACAAACTGGAACTTCTGGAGAATTTAAATGAATTCCAACATTTGGTGTTGATAGATTTCCATCAATTATTAATACGTCTTTTCCAAAATAATTTATAGCTGCACCTAAATTTATTGCAGTAGTAGTTTTTCCTACACCTCCTTTACCAGATGTTATTACAATTATCTTTTTCCTCATTTTTTGACCTTAAGATAAGAGAAATTGTTTTGTGGTGCTTATAAACTTTTCTAGCATTTCTGCATATTGTTTTAGTTTTTCTAGATTAACTTCCACTAATTCGCCCTTATATGAAATTTTTAAAGAAACATTTTTTCTAAATTCTCCAATTCTTTCTGTTCGCAAACTTTCTATTTTCCTTAACATTTCATAGAATTCTAAAACCTCCTTAAAATTTTTATCTCGTTTAAATAGATTTTTTACTTCTTCAATTTTTTGAACATTGTTTTCTGGGATTTCTTTTAACTTTTTTTTAATTTTCGCATGTCTTAAAAGAGCATCTATGCTGGTATCTATCATTTTCCTCCACCTTAATAGCAAATTAAAAATAACATCGCATGTTTTTGTGTATTTTAAACTTACATAAAGTAGATGGTCTGCACTTATTTTTTCTTTGATAATATCTTCCATTTTCCAAAAAATTGAGCGTAAGTTATAAAGGTTAAGTGGTTTTTATACTTATCTTTTTATTTTGACTTTAATCCCCTTAAGTAATTTTTTTGCTAAACTTAAAAAACCAGTTAATTTTTGCATAGAGAGTTTTAAAATTACTTGATTTTCAGATAAAATGATTAATTCTTCGTTTCTTAAAAATTCCATTGGGCTTTTTCTATGGTTTTTTGCTAGATTTAAAATTTCTTTAATGATATTAAGTTCTTCTTTTGTAATATAATTTTTAGATGCTTTTTCTTCAAAGGTTTTGAAATTTATTTGAGGGTCTTTTGATAGTTTTGCACGTTTAAGAGTATATTCATAATGCAAAATTGAACTTATACAATTTTTTATTGTTTTTTCAATTTCTTCTAGAGCTATTAACATAAGTCTTTTATTTTTTGAAATTTGAGCAAGAACAATTAAATTGTCAATTTTACTCATATTTTCTTCTGCTTTTTGTAGATTTGATATATAAAATTCCATTAAAATTAGAAGAGTTTGATATTAAAATAAATGTTGGTGATTGAGAATTATTGCATATTTTTAAGAAAAGATAATCTTCCAGATTCACTTAAATTAGCATAATATGCTGAGGCATTTGATTTCCTATTAGATTCGTTTGTTGTTTGTTCTATTGCTTGACAATATTTTTCATCATGTGTTTCTATTGCAGTTCTTACTCTTCCTTGTTGGGCCATTTCTCTTTCTACTTTTTGATATAATGTTTCCATTTTTCAACTTAATTTCAAAATTGTTTCTGCTAAATCACCTGTTTCTTCTAAAGCTTCTTTAGCTTGATCTTCAGAACAATTTGTTTTTTCCATAACTGCTTTTATGTCTTCTTCTGAGACTCCAACTTCTTCAGATTCTTCTAATTCTTCACCCACAACTTGAAATGTTGATTGTCCTTGAAAATTTATTTTAGATACAGAAGGATTTTCAATAATTGTTTTTGTTCCATCATTTTTTTCAATAATTACTCTTGAAGCATCTATTTCTTCTTGCGCCATTCCCATTTGTTTCATCATGGCTTGCATTTTTTTGGGGTTTATTCCGCTAAACATTTTATAAGAAAATTCCTAAACCAATTCTTATTAGGATTATTAAAATTATGAATAATACAACGTGGGTTGGTTTTAGATTTATATAACTAGTATACTCTTCCCCATATCTCATTAATCCTCCAAATCCTGCAGGAGTTGATATTCTATTGTCTTTTGCCATTATAATATTTTGAATAAGGAATAGTTTTTAAAAGTTGTTGTGAGTTATTGTTTTATGCCACAAATAGACATTAAAGCTATAGAAGAAAAATGGAAGAAATATTGGGAAAAGGAGAAAATCTATAAATTTGATGTTAAAAATAAGAAGAAATTGTATTCTGTAGATACAGATCCTCCAACAGTTTCAGGAGCAATGCATATAGGGCATGCCTTTCATTATGCTCAAGAAGATTTTATAGTAAGATTCAGAAGAATGTTTGGTGAAAATATTTTTTTCCCATTTGGAACAGATGATAATGGGTTGCCTACAGAGAGACTTGTTGAAAAGATAAACAATGTTAAAAGTAAGAAAATGTCTAGAGCAGATTTTATTTCATTGTGTTTAAAGACTTTGAAGAAAATAACTCCCCAGTTTATTTTGGATTGGAAAAATCTTGGAATGTCTTGCGATTTTGATATTTCTTATTCAACAATAGATAAACATTCTCAAAAATTATCTCAAAAATCTTTTATTGAACTTTTTAAGAAAAAAGAGATATATGAAAAAGAATTTCCAAGTCTTTGGTGTCCTGAATGCCAAACTTCAATTGCACAGGCAGAATTAGAAGATAAGGAATTTCCAAGTTTATTTTCAACAATAAAATTTTCATGTGATGAAAAAGATTTGCTTATTGCAACAACAAGACCAGAACTTTTAGGTGCTTGTGTGGGGATATTTGTAAATCCAAAAGATAAAAGATATAATTCTTTTATTGGAAAAAAAGCGAAGGTTCCTTTATTTGAGCATGAAGTTCCAATTATTGGAGATGAATCTGCAAGTATTGATAAAGGAACAGGTGCAATGATGGTTTGTTCATATGGAGATAAATATGATGTTGATGCCATCTATAAACATAAATTAATTCCAAAAATAATATTTGATGAAAAAGGAATTCTAATTTTAAAAAATTATTCTGGATTAAAGGTTAAACAAGCTAGAGAAAAGATATTAGAAGATTTAAAATCAAAAAATTTAATTAAAGAACAAAAACAAATAGTCCATGCGGTGAATTGTCATGATAAATGTGGCACACCTATAGAATTTGTTTCAACAAAACAATGGTTCATTAAAGTTTTAGATAAGAAAAAGAAATTAATTGATTTAGGAAAGAAAATTAAATGGTATCCAGAATATATGCAAAAAAGATATATTAATTGGGTTCAAGGTTTAGAATGGGATTGGAATATATCTAGAGATAGACATTTTGGAATACCTATTCCTGTTTGGAAATGTGAATGTGGAGAGATTATATTGCCTGATGAAAAAGAACTTCCTATTGATCCTATTCAAATTAAAAAAAAGTGTAGTAAGTGTGGAAAAATAGCAATGCCAGAAGAAAAAGTTTTAGATACTTGGGCAACTTCTTCTTTAACACCTCAGATAGCATCTAATTTAGTTGGAAATAATATTAAGATACCATATTCTTTAAGACCTCAAGCACATGATATCATTAGAACTTGGGCATTTTATACTATTGTTAAATCTTATTTGCATGAAAATAAAATTCCTTGGGAAAATGTTATGATTTCTGGTTTTGTTAGACTTGGTGGAGAAAAAATGAGTAAGTCAAAAGGAAATGTTATTGATCCTCAAGAAGTAATGGAAAAATTTGGGTCAGATGCTTTAAGATTTTGGGCTGCAGGTTCTAAGTTAGGTGAAGATTTAAATTATCAAGAAAAAGATTTGGTTGCAGGCCAAAGAACAATAAACAAACTTCTTAATGCTTCTAATTTTGTATTTATGAATTTAAAAGATTTTGATGGTAAAAAACCTAAGAAATTAGAAGTAGTAGATGATCTTTTTCTAAAAGAACTTAATTCTCTTGTTGGAGACTATATGAAACAATTTGAAAAATATAATTATTCTTTTGCTAAATTAAATTTAGAAAACTTTTTTTGGAAAGATTTTTGTGATAATTATTTAGAGATTGTTAAAAAAAGAGTTTATACGGGAACAGGAGATAAAAGGAAATCTGCTCAATATACGCTCTATCAAAGTTTGCTAATTCTTCTGAAATTATTTGCACCAATTATGCCATTTATAACAGAGGAAATTTATCAAGAACATTTTAAGAAATTTGAAAAAACTAAATCAATTCATTTAACAGAATTTCCAAAACCTAATTCTTTTGGAGTATATAGTGATAATTTAGAATTGTTTTTTAGTACTTTATCAGAAGTTAGAACTGAAAAAACAAAAGCACAAAAACCAATGAATGCTGAATGTATGATTACACTAAGTCCAATTCAGTATAAAGATATAAAAGATATGCTGGATGATTTAAAAAATGTTACAAATGCTAAAGATATAAAAGAAGGTAGTGGTTTTGAGGTTGAGTTTAATCTATAAGGTAATTAAATTTATGGTATTTTTTTAAAATATCATAATTCCATTTTCTAATTTCTGGAAATAGTGTTCTTAATTCATTCATTGTTTTTATTAGATCCTCTTGTGCTGATTCAAAGTATATTTCTAAATCATTTCCCCCCAAAGTTTGCATAGCATATATTATATTTTTATTTGATTCACAATAATCTATTATTTTTTGAATGTTTGAGATTTCTTTTAATTCTAAATTTACCTTAAAATAATTATAATTCCATTTATAAAAATTAAATAAGATACTATATCCAACAATTATTTTTTTATTTTCTAATTGTTTAATTCTATGTGCAACTGTTGTTGCAGGAACTTTTAAACTAATAGCAATTTCTATGGTGGGAGTTCTTGCATTTTTAGATAGTATTTTTAATATTTTTAGATCTAATTCGTCTACTTTTTCTTTTTTTGAAAATCCTAATTTGAGGGTGTTTTTTTCTTTAAAATTTCCTAGATAATTTCTATTAAAATGATATAAATTAGAATATATTGCAAATTTCTTTTCAGAAAGAAACTTTTTGAATTTTGTTTCAAATTCCTTGTAGAATTCATGGAGTTCTTCTATTTCTTTTACCATTAATCCAAAAGTTAATTCTGTTCCTTCTAATTCCAATATAAAGAATACTTTCTTTTGTTTAATTAAAAAATCAATAATTTCTTTTTCTTTTTGAGGAGTTGTGTCTATTAATGTTATTCTTGTTCTGATAGTCAAATATCCTAATTTTTTAAAATCAATAATTGTTTGATATCCTAAGACATATTCTTCTTTTTCTAATTTCTTTAATCTATAATTTGTAAGGTCTTTACTAAGTCCAATATTTTTTGCTATTTGATTTATTGGTTTTCTAGAATTTAAATCCAGATGATATAAAATCTTTTTATCTTTTAAATCTAACATTTTACAATAAAATACAATAATATTATATAAATGTTGCGTTTTGGAGTAAAAATCTATAAAATCTTTTATATAAACTTAATATGTTACTACTATATGAGAACAAAAAAGAACTTGCTTCAAGTTCTGTTTTTATAAATTAAATCAAGGAGAAAAATAAGATGACAAATACACAAGAAGCCTTTGAAAAATATGTGGAAGCGAAAAGAGATTTAGTTAGACAATCTTATGTAAATCAAAAAAGCGCACAAAATTTTGTAGAAGAAGAAAGAAAGATTTTAGAGCACGATCAGGAATTGGCTGAAAGAGTTTATGAAAATTGTAGATTTTCAAGACCCGTGTTGAGGGAAAATTCACTTGCCGAATCCTGCAAACGAATAAATGCTGGTAGAACATATGAAAGTGATTTGGATTATAAATGTTTTAGTGTTCTTCAGTATATTAATAAAAGTTTTGGAACTCAATTTAATACGTGGTTAAGCAATAATATTGAAGATTTTTATAATCATTTCCATAAAGGGTTAGAAGAGAGATCTCTCAATGAGGTTGAAACTTCTTATTTGGTTAATCTTTCTGAAAAAGATATTTTAAGAGATTTGGGAAAATTTAAAAATATTTTCTCAAAAAAGATATCTTTAGATAATGGAAGAATAAATATAGGTAAGATTAAGAGAACTAAACCTTTTGAAGGGGTTTCACATTCAGGTGCAGGATTATTTGCTTGTTAGGGAAAATCTTTATAATAATTCTAGGTTTTCCCTTTTTCTTTTTTAATTAACTAATTTTATAAACTTCCCCCCCTTTTTCAAAATATGCCAATAATAGATAAAAATGAACTCGAAGAAGTAATTGCAGAACTTAAAATCTATAAAGGAAGACAGACAGAATTAATTACTGTTTATGTTCCAGCAGGATATGATGTAAATGCTGTTCAAAGACAACTTGAAGGGGAAAAGTCAACTGCTAAAAATATTAAATCAACTTCTACTCGTAAAAATGTTACAGAAGCTTTAGAGAAGATAGTTAGACATCTTAAAGAATTTAAAAAAACACCTGAAAATGGTTTGGCTATTTTTTCAGGAAATATATCTCAAGTTGAAGGTCAAGATGATTTAAGATTATGGAGTATTGAACCTCCAGAACCTGTTTGTGTTAGATTATATAGGTGTGATAAAGAATTTGTTTTAGAACCTTTAGAAGAAATGGCTGATGTTGATGAAATATATGGTTTATTAGTTATGGATAGAAAAGAAGCTACTGTTGGAAAATTAGTTGGTAAAAGAATTGAAGTTATTCAAAAGATGAGTTCTGGAATACCTTCAAAAGTAAGAGCTGGAGGACAATGTTTAAGTCCAGATACTTTAATAATGAAAGATAATGGGGAAATTATTGAAATAAAAGATTCTCATAATCCTTTGTTTGTTATGTCTGAAAATTTTAATTCAGAGATTTCTGAAAAAACTCCAGTAATTGCTAAATGGGAAAATAAAAAGAAGCTTTTTGAGGTTATTACTTGTTATCCTAAGTTTGAGATAAAAGCATCAGAAGATCATACTTTTTTTGTTAGAACTGAAAAAGGGATTGAAGAAAAGACCTTAAAAGAGATTAATGAAGGGGATTATTTAATAATGCCAGAAAAAATAGATTTAGAATTACAAGATCAACCTTTAGAGTTTACACCAGAAATAAAACAACATTTTAATATGAAAAAGGTTAATTTGCCTGAGAAAGTTAATCCTTCTTTTTCTAGAATATTAGGATATTATCTTGGAGATGGGAGTTATGAACTTGATAGAATAACTTTTTTTGACTATAAAAAAGAATTTTTATTATTTTATCAAAATTTAATTAAAGAGGTTTTTGGGATTGATTCTGATTTAAGATTTCGAGAATCTAAAAATTATTGGCAGTTGAGGGTTTATAGTAGAATTATTTCACAATTCTTTTTAAAGATATTTTCTGAAAAAAATAAAACTTTGGATGAAAGAATGCCGTCAATTGTTTTAAGATCTTCTAATGAATCTTTAGCAAGTTTTATTGCAGGTTTTTTTGATGCAGAAGGTTATGTTTCAAAAGGAAGGGTTGCGTTAGGAATAAATAATGAAATTTTATCTAGGCAGTTACAGTTTGCCCTGCTGAGATTAGGAATTGTTTCTTCTGTTAGCAAATATGATAATGAGAAAAACCCATACTCAAACAATATAAGGTATACTTTGGCAATAGATGATTTGGAATCTTTGAAAAGATTTAGAGATAATTTAGGATTTTCTTTAATAGAAAAACAAGAAAAAGTTGTAAATTTAATAAAATCTAGAAGTACTAAGAATAAGGTTAGACAATTGGTAGTTAATGGAAGAGAAGTTGCTAAAATATTGAAAAATTCTGGTTATTCTTTGAGGAAGTTTGGTTGTCCATTATTTTTTGTCAATAAAAGGCAACTAAGTAAGGAATTATTTAGGAAGAAGATTTTAGATAAACTTAAGGAACAAGATTTAATAAAAAGATTAACATTTTTTTATAATTCTAATTTAATTGCAGTAAAAATTTTAAAAAAACAAGAAATAGGTTTAGTAAACACTATCGATATAGAAACGAAAAATCATAATTTTATTGCAAATGGTTTAATTGTTCATAATTCAAGTCAACGTTTCCATAGAATTACAGAAGGTTTGACAAAGGAATTCTATAAAAGAATTGCAGAAGAAATGAAAAAAGCTTTTTATGAAGAAGTAAAACTTAAAGCAATTCTTGTTGGCGGACCTGTTCCAACAAAAGATGAATTTTTAGATAATGAATATTTGGCAACTCCATTGAGAAAAAAAGTTTTAGGGAGAGTAGATATTGGAGATACAGATGAATCTGGTTTACATGAACTTGTGGATAAAGCTCAAGATCTTTTAGCAGGTCAAGAAATAATTGCAGAAAAACAATTATTAGAAAAGTTTTTTAATACTCTCGGAAAAACACCTGAATTAGCACCTTATAGATTAGAAAATGTAAAAAAAGCTTTAGGAAGAGGAGCTGTTGATTTATTGATTTTATCAAAAGATACAGATAAGGCAGTTATGAAAGAATTAAAAACAATGGCTATAAATATTGGTTCTACAATTGAATTAGTTTCTCTTGAAACAGAAGAGGGTGAACAATTTAAGAATTTATCTGGAATTGGAGCTATTTTAAGATTTAGGATTGAGTAGTATTATGGAATATAAAAGATTATAAAGATTAATTTTATTTTATTTGTATGGATTTAAAAGATTTTGTTCTTAATGTTTTCGAAGATAAAAAAATCCTGAAGATTTTTCACACATGAAAAGATTGAAAAAATTAGATGAAATCTCTGATCGTAGTAAATTATATTTTGTTCATAGGGATATTTTTACAGTTTCTTTATACAATATAAATAAATTTTTCCCTATTGATGAAGAAAAAGCGGGAATTGCTGAAGGTAGACTTGAAATTGGTAATTATTCTAAAAAGAAGTATTTTCTTATATACGAATCAGTTATTAACAATCGATCTAGGATAGGTATTTCTCAAGAAAGATTAGATAAAGAAGAAGTTTATATTTTTGACCCTTTTGAAGATCTTTTTTAAAATATATCATGAAATTTATTTGAGAATGTTCCTGTATTATTACAATG